>DATESK010000122.1:0-11132 GCA_035270865.1 Clostridia bacterium
GCTGGGTGATGAGCATAGTAGGTGTAGTCTGTCTGGGTGTTCTGTTGGACTTAATTGTGCCTGAAGGACAAACAAACAAATATATTAAGGGCGTATTTGCGCTGCTTATAATTTTTGTTATCATTTCGCCGTTACCTGCGCTTGTTGGCAAAAAGTTCGATTTGAAGTTAAACAGCACATCGTACACCGTGAACACACAATATCTTGAAACCATAGACAACTACAAAATCGAAAACAAGATAGACACGCTTGAGTGCTTTATTTCTGGCAGCGGATACAGCTCGGATGTTACCGTAACCAAAGAGAAATCGGGGACGGTATACACAAAAAAAGATGCGGTGTCAAAAATTTCAAATATAGAAATAGTTTTGCCAAAACTTGTTCTCAACGAAAGTGATATGAATATACTTATTACAAATATAAAAACTTTTACCTCAAGACTTTTCGCGGTTGAGGAAAATTTAGTAAAGATTACTGTGGGGTAACTATGGAAGTCGAGGACAAACGGAAAGAAAGTACATTCTCAAAATTCAAAAATAATGGAATTTTGAAGAAACTTAAAAAAGTTAAGAATATTGAGTTTATTGCTTGCGTATTTATATTAGCGATAGCATTGCTGCTTTACTCAGTCATAAACAAAGCGCAAGCAGGCAGTATAAAAACGGTTGAGGTGGACGCAGAAACCGAAGTCTCAACGGAGATTGAAACAAGACTTGAGCAGATTCTATCTCAAATTGAAGGGGCAGGGGATGTGTCGGTTATGATTACATACTCAAGCGAAGTTCAAGGCGGAAATGAGGGCGAGATAAGTGGCGTTGTGGTTGTTGCCAGCGGAGCTGACGATATAGGAGTAAGACTAGACTTGCTTCAAGCAGTTGAGACCGCGCTAAATGTTGATGTCAAGTTCGTAAATGTTTTTATCAAAAAATAGTGCGGACTATCACCTAAGATAAGAAAACAAATTGTTGGTAAATTGCTTTCACTAAAGAAACTAACTATGAGTTGGTAACATAATCAAATGGAACAAACACAGTTCAAGGAGGGTGTTATGAAAATGAAATTAAACAAAAAAAAGGTATTGGTTTTAGTAGCTATGGTTGTACTGCTTGTTGCCACAGGTGTACTTAATTGGGCGCTCAACACAAATTTCTATAAGGAAGAAATTCCAACCGTTACGACAGTTGAAACATTCTTCTCAGCCTATCGCACAGATAGAACCACAACGCGCCAGGAAGAATTTTTGTTACTAGATGCCATTTTGTCTTCGGAAAATTCATCTGAAGAAGCAAAGGTAGCGGCGGAAAATCAAAAACTTGAAATTGCTCTGCGGGTTGAAGATGAATTGGTTTTAGAGGGACTTATTAAATCCAAAGGCTTCGCGGATGCAATCGTTACAATGACTAGTAAAAATGTCAATGTAGTAGTGAACACAGAGGAAATTACAAATGCTCAAGCGACACAAATTCTTGACATTATAACTTCGGGAACCACATATTTGGCAACGAATGTAAAAATAATACCCTACAAGTAAGAAAGATAACGGCGCGAAAGCGCCGTTTTCTTTTTGACTAAGATTTAGAAAAAGCTTTTGTGTTAAGTTTAGATTCCACTTTAGTTTTTACGGCGCGTATGCGCCGTTTTTTGTCCTAAAAAAAGTAATTTTGAAAAGTTTGCGAGTTCTTGAATTCAATCAATTTGTTTGTGTATTATAAAAGTATATGATATAATATTGCAAATGGAGGTAACTATGGCAAAGAGTTCCACTGAAAAATTGTCCGTCTATTCTGATGTCATAATGTCGCTTGCAGTTGATGCGGCATCCGCTGTTTCTGGAATTGAAGTTTTGGCTTCTAAAAGCAAAACCAAAAAAAGCATAAGGGGCGGGGGAGTAAGTGTGTATTTCCTACCGTCAGGCAAAGTTACAATTGATTTGTTTGTCAATGTGCATCACGGCTATAATGCTCCCGACATTGTATCTCAAGTTCAGGAAAAAGTTATAGAAGAGGTTGAAACTTCCACCAAATATAAAGTACATTCTGTGAATGTGCAGATTGTCAGCATAATTTTCCCATCCGCTCACTAGTTGTGCGGTTTTTATATTGGAGTACGAATGAGCAGAAGAACAGCACGCGAAACAGTTTTCAAACTAATTTTTGAATACACATTTTATGAGGTCAAAAATGATGATACCCTTGACCTCTTTCTTTTGGACAGTTCCCTTGACGAGGACGACAGAGAGTATATCAAAAAGACTTACATTGGCGTTACGGCGCATTATGACGAGCTTAAAGAAGTCATTGCAAAGCACAGTAATGGTTTTGTGCTTGCGCGAATTTACCGTCCTGATTTGTCGGTGCTTCTCCTTGGGGGGTATGAGGTTCTGTACTCAAAAGATGTTCCCGCGCTTGTCGCAATAAACGAAGCTGTGGTGCTTGCCAAAAATTACGGCGCAGAAAAATCATCGAAATTCGTTAACGGCATTCTCGCTAGCATTTTGAATGAAAAAAACGGAGAGATTGAAAAGGAATAGACTTGCTTTTAAAGCGTAATTGCTGTAAAGTTTTTGATTATTGCAAAGCCAAACAAAAAATAAACCTATTAGTATATTGCAAAGCCAAAAGTTAATAATCTTAAAAATCAAACTGTAAATTATGTTAACCAAAAAGCGAAAGCATTATTAAATATTTGTAAAGCATTAAATTAGATACAAGGGGAAATAATCACCTTATTGATATTTATTGATATTCAAAGGAGTAAAGATGAACGCTCAAATTATTGACGGAAAAGCTCTATCCATTCAAATTAAAGAGAACCTAAAAAATGAAGCAGTAAAACTTAAAGAGAAAGGTATTGAACCTTGTCTTGCCGTAATCTTAGCAGGGGAGAGTCCCGCAAGCCAAATTTATGTGCGGAACAAAATTAAATCGGCAGAAGAAACAGGAATTAAGTCGCTGTCTTACTATTTTGATGACAATGTAAGTGAGGATGAACTTATTGACACGATACATAAGCTCAATGCAGATAGCAGTGTTCACGGAATTTTGGTGCAACTTCCTATTCCTCAAGGATTAAATGAAGCGCGTGTGTTAAAAGAGATTTCTGACGAAAAGGATGTGGACGGCTTTTCGGCGTACAGCGTGGGACAGTTGTTGCTAGGCCGTGAAGGTTTCGTTTCCTGCACCCCGCTTGGCGTCATAGAGCTCATTAAATCGACAGGGGAAACAATCAGCGGAAAGGATGCAGTAATTATCGGGAGAAGCAATATAGTCGGCAAACCGCTAATGGCGCTTCTTTTGAGGGAAAACGCAACTGTAACTGTTTGTCATTCCAAAACTCAAAATCTAGCAGAGAAAACAAGGGGTGCGGATATTTTGATTGCAGCCATAGGAAAAGCTAAATTTGTGACTGAAGATATGGTCAAAGAGGGCGCGGTTGTAATTGATGTAGGCATCAATAGGGTGGATGGAAAAGTGGTTGGTGATGTCGATTTTGAAACAGTAAAAAACAAGGCGAAATTCATCACTCCGGTACCTGGCGGAGTGGGTCCGATGACTATCGCAATGTTGTTAAAAAACACAATAATTTCTGCAAATAAGAGCTTAAAAAATTCAAAATGATAAAATCAAAGCCTATTGTTGTATAGTGCAATATGCACCAAAAAGGACACTTTACATATTCAAATTGAATATTAAAGTGCCAAATTGAAAAATTTATGAAAGAACTTGCGTATATTTCTGTTACTGAACTTAATCTTAGCTTAAAAGCTTGCTTTGACAGCGGGATATTCAAGAACCTTGAAATTTTCGGTGAGGTTTCTGGTTGGAAAATCTCGGGAGCTCACGCTTATTTTACACTCAAAGATAAGACTTCACAGGTGTCCTGCGTATGCTTTAATTATAGAAAAACATATCAACCGAAAGACGGTGAAAGTATAATTACACGCGGCGATGTTGATTACTATGTCAAGGGTGGAAGGCTGTCATTTCAATGTGTAGAAATTCGTCCAGCGGGTCAAGGTTTGCTCGCTTTAGAGTTTGAAAAGTTAAAAGCTAAACTTGAAACTGAAGGTCTTTTTTCTCAAGATCACAAAAAAACTATACCGAGATTTTGCAAAAATGTTCTTGTTGTTACGAGCAAAACAGGAGCGGTAATTCGTGATATTGTTACAACCATAAGAAGAAAAAATCCGATGATAGACATCGTTGTGAAAGATGTTAGAGTGCAAGGTGACAGCGCGGCTAAAGAAATTACTAAGGCTTTGATTGCCGTGGACAAGCTTAACTATGATGTTATTATTATTGCAAGGGGAGGAGGTTCGCTTGAGGACTTAGCGCCCTTTTTTGATGAAGAATTATCGCGCACGGTTTACAATTTGAACACGCCCGTCGTGTCTGCAGTAGGACACGAAACCGATTTTTCGTTGTGCGATTTTGTTGCAGATGCTAGAGCCGCGACACCTACAGCTGCTGCAGAGTTAGTTGCTTTTGACTATTACGCTTTGCTTGAAAGTGTTGAAAAAAGTGCAAAGCGAATTCAAAATTTGTGCCAAAATAAGCTAAATAATAAAATTATGAATGTACAAATTTTGGGCGGAAAACTTCAAAATTTAGCCACAAAATTTTATTCAAAAAAGCAAATTAGATTGTTTTCAATCAATGAAAAAATGGTCACAGCAGTCAAACAATTAGTCATTTTTAAGGAAAATTTAGCCTTAAATTTGTGCAAACATTTGGACAATTTGAGCCCTCTCAAAACATTACAAAGAGGATATTTTAGTGTAAAAAAACACGGAAAAGCTCTACTTAGCGTGTGCGATTTAAGTATAGGCGACAGTGTAGAAACAACAGGTTCTGACGGTAAATTTTTGTCGGTTGTTGAAAAAATAGAAAAGACGGAGGAATGATATGAACTTTGAAAAAAGTCTAAACGAACTTGAAAATGTAGTGAAAAAATTAGAAACAGATGCATCGCTTGATGAAGCTATTGAACTTTTTCAAAAAGGAATCGAACTTTCAAGAGTATGCGTTGAGGATTTGAAAAAGCAAAAAGGCAAAATCTCGCTTTTAATTGACGAGATAAATAATTTGACGGAAGAACTCAAAGTCGACTAAAATTAAAAAACTAAAAATTTTGGTGAATTAGCAAAGGATAAAAATGGAATATGATTTCAAAGTAAAATTTGAAGAAAAATTTGCAAGTGTCCTATCTTGTGCATATATTGGTGAAGTCGCGCCTCTTTGCGATGCAATGAGATATGCGTCATTCTCTGGCGGCAAAAGATTGCGCCCGCAATGCGTGATGCTTGGAGCGGAGTTCGCACTTGGTCGTACTCTTAATGAAATGGAATATGAATTAGTGCTTGAACTTGGTGTTTGCATTGAACTCATTCACACTTATTCCCTCGTGCATGATGATTTGCCGTCAATGGACAATGACGATTTCCGCAGAGGCCGTCCCACGGTTCACAAAAAATTTGGAGAAAATTTTGCGATTTTGGCAGGTGATGCACTCTTAAATCTTGCATATGAACGATTATTTGCGCTTATCAAAGGCGAAAAATTATTGCAAATAACTCAAGCAGCGGAGATAATTGCAAAAAATGCAGGAGTTTTGGGAATGGTCAAGGGGCAATGCTTGGATCTAAACTCAAATTTTGGTTCGGTTGAGGAATTGCTTGAAGTCAACCGCTTCAAAACGGGATGTCTTTTTAAGGCTTCATTTTTGTCGGGAGCTGTTTCAATGAACGCAAAAATGGAAGAATTAGAAGCGTTAGATAATTATGCTGAAAACCTCGGAGCGGCATTTCAAATTATTGACGATTTGCTTGATTTGGAGAAGGGCGAAAATTCAATTGTAAAAATGGCAGGGGAGGAGAGAGCGAAAAAGTTAGCTAAAGAATTCACCGACCGCGCGATTTTCGCACTTTCAAATTTTGAAGAAAAAAACAGCGAACTGAAAAAATTTGCAAATAAACTTTTTGAAAGAACTCAATAATTCAAAATTTCATTTAGAGTTCTAAACTAACTTTAAGAACCTTGATAAGCCTTAATAAAATATACAAAATTAAAACTAATAAACATACAAAAGTAATTTAAGAGAAAATAAAAAATATAAAATTACTAAAATATTATTAAAATAAATTTGCGTACACGTGTACGCTCACGCGTAAGAAAAATGCAATTTTTGCAAAAAGGAGTCAAAATGAAAATATTTCCGGTGTTGGATATTTTGGATGGCAAAGCAGTTAGGTTGGAATTTGGAATGAAAAATACTGCCGTAGATTGCGGTTCACCTATTGAACTTGCAGACAGATGGCAGAATGAAGGCGCGGAGATTATACACATTGTCGACCTAAACGCCGCTTTTGATGGATTTTCAGCAAATCTTCCCGTTTTGAAGAAAGTTTCGGAGTTTTTGAGCATACCTTTTCAAATAGGGGGAGGAATCAGAAGCCTTGACAAAATTGATTACTACTTGAACGAACTGGGCGCGGCGCATGTTGTTCTTGGTACTGCCGCAGTTCTTGCCCCCGAATTTTTAGAACAGGCTGTAAACTATTTTGGCGCTGAGCGCATAGTTGTTGCCTGCGACATTAAAAACGGCAAAGTAGCTGTAAAGGGTTGGCTTGAGGAAAGAGATACCACACCTATGGAAATCGCGCTATTTGCAAAAAATCTAGGATGCACTAAAATGCTTTATACAGATGTCAACAGAGTCGGCTCGCATGCAGGAGTCAATGTCGGCGAAACAAAACGCCTTCAAGACAAGAGCGGATTGCAAATAATTGCTAGCGGCGGCATAAAAGACCTTGATGATATAAAGGCGCTTTGCGACGCGAAAATTTACGGAGCGGTGATTGGCAGAGCTTTGCTTGACGGCGATATTTCCTTGCCTAAGGCATTGGCGGTTGTAAAAGAACAAAATTACTAAAAAAAACAGTTGCATTTTTTTCGTCTGTTTGATATATTATATTAGCTGTATTGAATGCAGTCATATGTGACAGACGATTTAAATCCGCAATTCGATTTAGCAATAAGCAGGTGGGGCACCATAGCCAAGTGGTAAGGCGCGGGCCTGCAAAGCCTTTATCCCCAGTCCGAATCTGGGTGGTGCCTCCAAAGAATAGAGTGAGAAGGCGGTTAATCCGCCTTTTTGCATCAAAGTATTTGTGCAAATGAAAATAATAGCAAACGGTTAAAATAGCCTACTGCTTTGAAATAAATATAGATAAAGATTGTGCAATCACTAAATTTGAAAATTTATTTTAGAAAAGACTTCATTCACGAAAATTTGGGTACATAGTGATTGCTAAGTAAGCAAAGACAAGCAAAGACCACAAAGCAGTTAAGTAAGAGGAGCTAAGTAAGTAAGCGGTTACAAACTAAGCAAAGACTACAAAGCAGTAAGTAAGAGTAAAAAGCACTTGTAATTAAGTAGGTTGTTAAGCTGCTAAGCAAGTAAGTAAACGATTACAAACTAAGAAAAGACTACAAAGCGGCTAAGTAAGAGTACAAAGTAGTTGTTAAGTAAGTAAGCAGTAGCTAAGAAGCAAAGACTACAAAGCGGCTAAGTAAGAGTACAAAGCAACTAAGTGTTGCTAAGTAAGAAAAGTACCAAACAAAAGCAGAATGTTTGTACAAACAAAGCAGAAAGATTTAATTTCAAGCAATTTATTTCAAGCGGTTGGTTCAATAAGCAAAAATGCATTATGCCGGGATGGCGGAATAGGCAGACGCAAGGGACTTAAAATCCCTCGAGGGAAACTTCATATCGGTTCGACCCCGATTCTCGGCACCAAGGCGGAACGCAAAATATGCGTTCCGCCTTCAATTTACAAGGCAAACTAACTAAATTGGTAAACAATTTTACCATTAAAGTAAACTTGTTTAATAATTCAAGAGGATTTTTCTAAAAATCAATGATTTTTTATTAAAAAACTGGCTGAAAAAGCGATTTTAACACTAAACGGCACTTTAAGTGTCATTTTGACTACTTTAATACTAGCATTGTGCGAACCATATAATTGCTTTCATTCTATCAAAAAAGTATCATTTTGGTTTATTTTTTGTAATTCATCAATATATCTAGCATTTTTTTACAAGAATTTAAGCGATGTCATTTATGATAAAAAAATCTTGCAAATACGCGGCCTTGATGTTATACTAATACTGTATATATAATATGCGCGATGAATAATGTTAAACTTTGATGACATATTCTATCGCGATGAGGCTAATTTCACAAAACTAAAAGGAGGTTGACAAATGGCATTGACTTTGGCAGAGAAAAGACAAGGCAGACGCCCGATTGATTTTTACTTTAGAGCTGTTGCGGATGTGAGTACTGACAAAGTTGCATTTGTTGATGCCTTCCAAGTTTTGAACGATATTTATCTTGGTCGTATGAGCGTTGTCAACTATTTCTTTATCGCGGAAAGTTCGATCCGCATAAACGAGCTTAATTTGATTTCGCTTGTTGAACTTCGCGAATTCAAGAAATATATGCACGAGGCGACCTTCATACCAAACATTTGCTACAACATTCCGCTGACAACAAGATTTTTGCAAAACGAAAAAGATTTTGTGATACTGCAAGACACTCTGCGTGAGAACGAATATAAAAAGGGCGATTTGGTTTTGACCTTTAACTGTTCTTCGCTGATCAAGGAAGTCGACATTACGGAATCGAAAAAGCGTATAGAGCGTCTTCGCCGAATGGGATACAAAATCGGTATTAGCGGTTTCGGGGCGGAATTTAATTCATTAGACATTTTTGCGCAATACACTTTCAACCAACTTAGAGTTGACGCGAATTATTTTGATTCCACTATTCCCAAAAAGAAGTTGCTTCAAATGCTTATCCGTTTTTGCAAGTCCAACAAGATTGATTTTGTTGTCGAGGGAATTGATACCGCGCCTCAACTCAAACGCTTTAGGGCTACCGGTGCAAAGTATGTTACGGGAAAAGCCATTTGCAAACTTAACAAGTGGGTAACAAGAGAAATGTTGAGAGTTCCCGAACTTAGCGAGGAAGAAATTGCAGATTGGCGCAAGAAGGTTGAAGCTGAAAAGAAACTTGAAGAGCGCAAAGCTACTCTTGCCGAAACCAAGTCTAGAACTGAGGCTGCAAAAGTTATGGCGGAAATGGGCACGGCAGGCAAGTTGACAATGCAAGCGCCGCCAAAACCTGCGGGATACAAATCGCCTTATCAAGCGCGCTTAGAACAGCAAAAGTTGCTGGCGAAAAAATCGGTGCAATCTCAAGTTGATAAAAAAGTTCAATACGAAAAAAAGAAAATTGCAGACCGCAAGGCAGCGCAGGAAAAAGCTAAGCTTGAAGCGCTTGGCGGTTGGGGACTAAGCGGATTAGGAAATTCAACTCCTATGCGCGGTTTCAAAACTGAAAATTCGTTTGAGCAAGATAAGGTAGATGAAAATCAAGAAATTGAATTTATCGCTGACAGCTCTGCAACGACAAAAGAAAATGAATCAAATGCAAATAATCAAACCGCTAACATAACGAAAATGACTGGCGATGACGGTATGGTTTTTGAATTTGAAGAAACGACGCCTGAATCGGAAAATGAAAATGCAGATGAAAAGACGGAAGTTGCTGAGCAAACAGGTGAACAAGCTGAGCAACAAGCCGAACAGCTTGAACAAATTGACGACAATGACGGCGTTGCCGTATACGATAACGACATCGAAATGCCACAAGGAAGTTACAACGAACAAGGTCAATGGGTGGATGCAGAAGGAAATGTCTACAACGGCTACTTTGATGAGGAAGGCCGCTGGATTGATTACGGTTTTTATGGCGATGACGGTCAATGGATGGATAACGGTTACTATGATGAGAAACTTCAAAAGTGGATACCGTTCGGATATTTTGATGAAAGCGGAAATTGGGTGTCGCTGGTTAAATAAGTTCAAAATAGCAAACTAGAAAAAACCAAATCTGAAAAATAATAAAACTAGAACAACATCAAATTGGAAAAAAAATAAAACTAGACAAAATCAAATCGGAATAAAAATAAAACGGAAAAGAAATGGCAAAAGAGAAACTACCAAAAGCTGAAAAGGCTCCAAAGGTAAAACCTCCCAAGTTGACAAAGGAAGAGCAAAAAGCTCAAAAAGAGTCAATAAAGCTGCGCGCTCAAGAGCGCAAAGCGTGGGAAGAATCCATTGTAGCCAATAAAAGAGTTAAGCGCGAAATCAACCGCAGAAGGATGCGGAAGATCGTGCTTGCTATTATGATAATGTCGCTTATGGTAACATCGTCTGCTTATGTCATACTTTTGCTCGTGCAGGAAAACAGCATCCGCATATCCGCAAGTTATTCTAACGATAAAACTATCGGTTTATCTGTTGACGGTGTAAACTGGTTGTCTTATCTTGATGTCAAAGGTCCCGACACTATGTGGAATATTTCATATGATCCGCATGTAGCCGCCTCGCACGGTGTTTCCGAAGTGCCGAAGTGGAGTACCGCGATTTCCACAATCGGCAATTTCAGTTTGGAAGAAGCGTACATCGGCATAACATTCTATGTGAAGAACACTTGCGATATCGACTACACTTTTACATCGGCAATCGAGATTGAGCGACAAATTAACGGACTTGACGAAGCTATTCGCATAATGTGGATTATGCAGGATGAAAAATCGGGCAATGTGGTTGAAAACAGAATTTACGCAAAGAAGAGCGATTATGTTGGATTGAGATTTAATGACGGCGTTGAATATATTGCCTATCCTGACGGATATTTTACCGGCACATTCCGCTTGTATGAAGACGAAGAGTATCCGATTGGTCTTGTCCCGACAACTCCTTTTGTGGACGACTTCTATGCAAAAAAGACTGAAGGCAATCCGCTTGCCGCTGGGGAGATAAGAAGATGCAGTATGGTCATTTGGATTGAGGGCAGTGATCCCGAATGCACTTCAAGCGTACTCAACAGCTATTTGAAACTCGGCGCAAGATTTTCAGTTGAAGAACCCGAAGCTTAATGTGACTTTACAAATTGAAACTTGTCGCAAGATTTTCAGTTGAAGAACCCGAAGCTTAATGTGACTTTACAAATTGAAACTTGTCGCAAGATTTTCAGTTGAAGAACCCGAAGCTTAATGTGAC
>DATESK010000123.1:0-4998 GCA_035270865.1 Clostridia bacterium
GTCTACAATTGTATTTGCCATAACCGAATAATTTTTATAATCCGCAAATGTTGCTACCACTCCGAACATCCCAAACGCAATTACTGATAGAATTATTGTAATTATCAATCTTAATTTTTTATTTCTGAAACTGCTGGCGCCTAATTTTATACTGTTTTTGAATGGCAATGCGGATTTTATTTTCTTAAATTCTTTATCCGATTTGTTTGTTAAAATTACTTCACTATTTATTTCTTTGAATACCGATGCGTCGTTTTCCGTCTTTTCGTCTTTTAATTCTTCGGCTTTTTTTTCTATGTAATAATTTATGACTGCAAAATCTTTAGAAGTTAATTTATATCCTTTTTTTACAGTAACTTTATTACCTTCAATGCTAATTGCGCTATCTAAGTCCTCTGTCGCTACGGCAGCTCTCTTTACATCGGATATGATTTTTCCGTCCGCAAACTCGACGATTCTATCCGCGTACTGCTCGGCAAATTCGCGGTCGTGAGATACGACAATAACTAACTTTTCTTTGGATATTTTCTTCAGCGTGTCAAAAACTTGAATTCCCGTTTTGCTGTCTAATGCGCCAGTCGGTTCATCCGCCATTATGATTTCGGGATTTTTAACAAGTGCGCGCGCGATCGCAACTCTTTGCAGTTGTCCACCCGACAGCTCATTCGGTCTGCGGTTTGCATAGTCACCTAAGTCCACTTCTTCCAAAATCCCGTTTAACATTTCATCGGTAGGCTTTTTGCCTTGCAACTGAATTGCAAGGGCGATATTTTGCCCCACCGTGAATTCTTCTAAAATGTTGTATTCTTGGAAAATGAAACCTACGAATGTGTTGCGGTAAGAATCAAAATCGGCTTGCGTAAAATCCTTGGTGCTTTTGCCGTAAATCTTAATTTCGCCTTGGTCGTATTTGTCCAGTCCGCCTATCAAATTCAAGAAAGTAGACTTTCCGCTACCCGACTTGCCTAATATGAAAACCATACCTTTGTCTTCAATATTCAAGCTAACATCGTCAAGAGCTAATACTCCAACGAATTTTCTAGATATGTAAACTTTAGATAAATTTTTGATTTCTAACATTTTTCCCCTATCATTAGAATATTTTTTGTTGATTATTTTTTCATAGTCTTGACATTTTACTTGTTTCTTATAGATTCTATCGGCCGCTTTTTGGAAATGAGGTACACGGGCAAAAATGACGCTAAACTTGCAGCTACAACGCTTGCGCCCCAAATTAACAATATTTGTAGTATTCCAAAATTAAAGACTGTAATATTCATAAACACTTTACTTCTATAAAACAAATTCGTGCCTAGAATCGCAAAAAATGACGCAACAATTGATATCACAGAATTTAGTGCAGCAATTATCATCGCTTCGTTAAAAAATATTCCAAAAACATCTATGCCTCTTGCTCCAAGGGCGCGGAGTACGCCAATTTCTTTTTTCTTGTACGATATGCTTGTTGAAATGTAATTCATCATCAAAACCATCGCAAACACGGCAAGCCCGATTGTGATATATAGCAATATGTTGATTACATATGAAATCACTTCGTTAATTTCGTTTACTTTTTCTGATACATCGTTATATATGATATAGCTATCTCCGCTTTCAGCATATGTGTAAATTGATTTTGTTAAATTGGCTATTTCTTTTTCCGCATTAGGCACATTCCCAAGCAAACTGTTATATATACCAAAAGTTTCAAGCCCAAGTTCATTCATCAACCCTTCTGAAATGAGAACTTCATAATTTGCGCTATAGTAATCGAAATTATTTGGCGCAGTTGATATGGTCTCAAAATAGTTATAATTAAAATCATTTCCCGAAAAATATATATTGTGATGTTCGTATTTTTTTAAGAGATATCCGACAACTTTCAGATTTTTCATAGTTTGAAAACCCGATTTTTTGAAATATAATTGTATATTGTCTACGCTTAAAAATGCTTCCGCTATTTTCTCGTTATTTATTTGTTTGATTATCTGATTTCTGTCTCCATAATCATTTGAGCTGAAGTGTTTCATCCAACAGTAAAAAGCGTTTGAATAATCGCTTTGGGTCGGCACCTCGTTTTCGCAATAATATTGATAATGATCTTCCAAATCAAATGCATCAATAAGTTGCACTCGATTCATATCTTTTATTGCTTGCGGAACATTTTCGATTTTGTTGCAGTAATCTATAATTCCTTGATCAATATTTCTTAAGATTTGTTGATGCGTTTCCTCGCCTAAGGCGCCGTACGGCAACAATATTTCATCAGCTTCAAGTTGTGATTTACCTTTATCAAAAAAAACCTTGGTATAATTTTGCGAAGCCATATTTAAATACCATTTTTCAAGGAAAAATTTGCTACTTTTTATTGCTTTTAATTCATCGGGCATTTTGCTGTAAGGAATAATATCCAGTTCGATATTGTCTTCATTGATTACATATTTGTTATCTGTAACATTTTTTTCTATGTAACCGTTATTTACATATGCTAAATAGTGGAAGCCATATTTAATATCGTTATTAAACATTTTTATACTATTAAGAATATCCTTGTCCTTATAATTTGTTGAATACTCGACGGTTTTTAATTTTTCATAGTCGGCGCTTAGATTTGTATCTACAATTCCAGTAATTTTCATATAAGTTGAATAAACATAAATACTTTCACCTATCAAATCATTTTCGCTAGTTATCAATTTGTTATATCCATCTTTGGGAAATCCTGCCTTTTTGAAATGCTCATATAAGAATTTGGTTATAACCACTTCGTTGTCCGCTTTGGGCAGTTCCCCTGTCATGGTGAAACCGTAAGTTGACAAAAATTCTTCCTTTGTCATATCAACTTCGGTCATACCGCTTAAATTCCCGTTTCTGTAATAAACATATTTGGACTTGCCTAAACCGCTAAAGTATACTCCTAAGCCGTCAATTCCCGAATATACTTTTAGGAACTTTGAATTGGAATTTATTTGTGAAATGTTTTCAATGTCGCGCGTCCCGATACCTTTATTTGTATAAACCAGCGCGGAAGGTGACACTTTGTCCACTTCTTTTTGTATATTTATATAATCAATTTGATTATCTATAATCGTACTTGACATTGAATTATAAATTTTGAAATCGGCAAAAGTAGCAACAACTCCAAACATAGTAAACGCTGATGTCGACAATATAATTGTTATAATTAATCTAAATAATTTAACTTTAAGACTGTTTGCGCCTATTCTTAAACTGTTTTTGAACGGCAACGCAGATTTTATATTTACTAATTCTTTATTTGCTTCATTTGCTAGAATTTCAGCGCTGTCTTTCTCAATAAACGCAATTTTATTGCCTTTATCATCCAGTTTATCCGTTTCTTGCACATCTTCTTTTACATCATCATAAATAATTTCTGCGTCTTTTTTGCTACTTTTCTCAATATAGAAGTTTATCAAGGCGCGGTCTTTTGAGGTCAGCTTAAATCCTTTTTTAATATGCAATTTATTATCTTCATCCATGCTTAAAGCCTTAAGATTAGCTTCTTTAACATAGTCTTCTGTTACAATAATTTTCTTTACATCGGATATGATTTTTCCGTCCGCTAACTCTACAATCCTATCCGCGTATTTTTCGGCAAATTCACGGTCGTGAGATACGACAATAACTAACTTTTCTTTGGATATTTTCTTTAGCGTGTCAAAAACTTGAATTCCCGTTTTGCTGTCTAATGCGCCAGTCGGTTCATCCGCCATTATGATTTCGGGGTTTTTAACAAGTGCGCGCGCGATTGCAACTCTTTGCAGTTGACCGCCCGAAAGCTCATTCGGTCTGCGGTTTGCATATTCTTCTAAGTCCACTTCTTCCAAAATTTCGTACAGCCTTTCATCTGTAAGCTTTTTGCCTTGCAGCTGAATCGCAAGCGCAACATTTTGTTTTACTGTGAATTCTTCCAAGATGTTGTACTCTTGGAAAATGAAACCTACGAATGTGTTGCGGTAAGAATCAAAATCGGCTTGTGAAAAGTCCTTGGTGCTTTTGCCGTAAATCTTAATTTCACCCTGGTCATATTTGTCCAGTCCGCCTATCAAATTCAAGAAAGTAGACTTTCCGCTCCCTGACTTGCCTAATATGAAAACCATACCTTTGTCTTCAATATTCAAGCTAACATCATCAATAGCCTTGACTGATACGCCTTTTTTAAGTATGTAAGTTTTGGATAAATTTATAATTTCTAACATTTTTCCCCTATCACAAAATCAGTTAGTTTTACAATTATACCATTTTTTGTCTTTTTAAGCAATAGTTAAAAAGCGGTTCATCTTTTGCTCCGCTTCGCCATATACAACTGTTTATAAATGATTGTTTGGTGTTAATAATAAGGTTTTGATAAAAACTCGGCTACAGCGATTTCAAAAATAGATTATCATACTTGATTTAGCGCACTTATTCATCTAAATCTTTTGTCATATTTATATACGGCTTGCAAGCATTTATATCTTCGATATCATTATTTCCGGTCCAGCACACATTTCGTTTGATAATTTTAGCGGGGCTTCCCGCCACAATGCAATTATTGGGGAAAGCTTTCTTCACTAGGCTGTGCGCTCCTACTATGCTTCCTTCCCCGATATTTGAACCATTAAGCACAAATGCCCCTCTGCCTATCCAAACATGGTCGTTTATAATAATTGAGCGTCTAGCATCTGATGCAGTTTTCATATCGTTAATTTTGCGCTTGGTTTCCACATCAAAAATAGAATGCCCGTCACCATTTATGAAACTAAGGTTACATGAAAAAAGACAGTTGTTTTTTATTATTGTTTCGGTTGATGAATGGCAAGTTATAAAAAAATTTGAAGATATAATATTACCATTGCCAATTAGAAGTTTAGCTTTATTAAATAAATATAATTTCGATATTTCAAGTAATCGATTATTTTCACCAATATCTAACGAACAGTTTTCTTTTAATATCATACCAAAAGATAATCTAAGTTCAGTTAATTTGCCTATATG
>DATESK010000124.1:0-3711 GCA_035270865.1 Clostridia bacterium
GATTAAGTGTTATACAAAAGCTGAACCACTTTGGTTGCAATTTGGTTGTTGTGCCTTATAACACATCATATGAGGAAGTTATGCGTTTTAAGCCCGACGGATTGTTTTTGTCCGAAGGTCCGGGAAACCCCGAAGAGCTGACCGAAACTGTTAATCTAGTAAAAAAGCTTCGAGGCGTTCTGCCTATTTTGGGAATAGGACTAGGTCATCAGATTATTGCGCTTGCATACGGCGCGAAGATCTATAAGATGAAAACAGGACAACACGGTTCAAATATACCTGTAAAGAATGTGCTAACAAATAAAATTGAAATAACCTCTCAAAATCACAACTACGCCGTTGATAATAACAGTTTAGAGGAAAGAGGACTTATTAATACCCATATCAATTTACTTGATGGTCACGTTGAGGGTATGAAAGACGAAACAAACAATGTAATATCAATGCAATTTTGTCCCGGAAACGAAAAGGCAGGGGATTGCGAATGCTTATTTAATAAGTTTTCAGAGCTAATGATTAAAGCTGGAGGTAACGGCAATGCCAAAGAGAACAGATATTAAAAAAATTATGGTTATAGGTTCAGGTCCTATTGTTATAGGACAAGGCGCGGAATTCGATTATGCAGGAACGCAGGCATGCCTTGCTCTCAAAGAAGAGGGATACGAGGTAGTGCTTGTAAATAGCAATCCCGCAACAATTATGACGGATACAAAGATTGCGGATAAAATATATATGGAACCGCTGGATTTGGAGCATGTCGCAAAAATCATACGTTTTGAACGCCCTGACGGACTAATCTGCACACTCGGCGGTCAAACGGGACTAAATTTAGGCATGCAGCTTGACAAGAAAGGTATATTAGATGAATGTCATGTTGAACTTCTAGGCACTAAAGCTCAATCCATTTCCAAAGCCGAGGATAGACAGCTATTCAAAGATTTATGTATAGAAATTGGCGAACCAATTTTAAGGTCGTATACCGCGACAACGGTTGAAGATTGTCTTTCGGCGGCGGAAAAAATCGGCTATCCAATCATTTTGCGTCCCGCATTTACCTTAGGCGGAACTGGCGGCGGTTTTGCAAAAGATGCCGAAGAACTGCACGAACTTGCAAAAAACGGTTTGAAATTGTCCCCTGTAACTCAAGTTTTGGTGGAAAAATCTATTGCAGGCTTTAAGGAAATTGAATACGAAGTTTTGCGTGATTCAAACGATACCGCTTTAGTTATATGCTGTATGGAAAATGTGGATCCCGTTGGAATACACACAGGCGACAGCATCGTCGTTGCGCCTTGCCAGACTTTGACCAATAAAGAATACACGATGTTGCGCAACAGCTCACTTAAAATTATCCGCGCGCTAGGCATTGAGGGCGGTTGCAATATTCAATTTGCACTTGATCCTTATTCTTTCCAATATTATGTTATTGAAGTAAATCCTAGAGTTTCACGCTCATCCGCGCTTGCATCAAAGGCTAGCGGTTATCCTATTGCGAGAATAAGTTCAAAAATCGCTTGCGGATATTGCCTTGATGAAATTCGTGTGGGAAGTGCGCTTGCTTGTTACGAGCCTGCGCTTGACTATGTAGTAACAAAAGTTCCCCGCTTTCCTTTCGACAAATTTGCAGGTGCGGACAGAAGATTGTCCACGCAAATGAAGGCGACAGGGGAAGTTATGAGCATAGGAAGAACAATGGAGGAGAGTTTCCTCAAGGCTTTCCGTTCCCTTGAAAACGGACTTTGCCATCTTGAACTGGAAAAACTCAAAAAACTTTCAAAGCACGAAATCGTAGACTTTATAATTTTGAACACCGATGAAAGAATTTACGCGATCACCGAGGCAATCAGACGGGGAATAACTATTGACTATCTCTACCAAATAACCAAGATAGACCGCTTTTTCTTGGAGAAGATTGCAAAAATAGTGGCGCAGGAGAGCGTTATCAAGGAAAACCCGAACAGCATAGAGGTTTTGAAATCAGCGAAGAAAACGGGTTTTGCAGACGAATATATTGCAAAGTGCTGGAAGGTTGATTTTGAAACTATTTACCGCATGCGCCGTGAAAATAACATTTGTCCCGTGTATAAAATAATCGATACTTGCGCCGGCGAATTCAAAAGCGAAGTGCCGTATTTCTACGCAACCTATGAAGCGGAAAACGAAAGCAAGGTAAGCAACCGTGAAAAGGTTGTGGTTTTAGGTTCAGGCCCTATCCGAATTGGGCAAGGTGTGGAATTTGACTATTCAACTGTCCACGCGGTTTGGGCGATACAAGAAGCGGGGAAAGAAGCAATAATAATTAACAATAACCCCGAAACGGTATCCACCGATTACACTCTGTCGGACAAACTTTATTTTGAACCGTTGACTTTTGAAGATGTAATGAATGTCGTAGACTTTGAAAAGCCCGAGGGCATCATTGTTGCTCTAGGCGGTCAAACGGCAATAAATCTCGCCGCAGACCTTGACCGCGCGGGAGTGAAAATTTTGGGAACATCAAGTCAAAGCATTGATTTGGCGGAGGATAGAGATTTATTCGGCGCAGCCCTTAAAAAACTTAATATTCCTATGCCCGAAGGCAAAGCGGTGTTCACAATGGAAGACGGAGTAAAAGCTGCAAAGGAAATCGGCTATCCTGTGCTTATGCGTCCGTCGTTCGTTCTCGGCGGAAGAATGATGCACATAATTTACGATGAAAAATCCCTACTTGGCAAACTTGACGAGGCATTTGAATTGAACCGCAAGCATCCCGTGCTTATCGACAAATACATTTTTGGCAAGGAATGCGAGGTTGATGCGGTATGCGACGGCGAGGAAGTATTTATCCCCGGCATTATGGAACATATCGAGCGCGCAGGCGTTCACAGCGGCGACAGTATGAGCGTTTATCCTTGCTATTCGTTGTCGGAACGCGTTCAAAACACTCTTGTGGATTACACGAACCGCATAGGCGTTTCTCTCAAACTTGTCGGACTGTTCAACATTCAATTTGTGGTTGACACAAATGAGAAGGTTTATATAATAGAAGTTAATCCACGCAGCAGCCGTACCGTTCCTTTCCTAGCAAAATCAACGGGCGCGCCTATTGCGAACATTGCGACAAAAGTTATGCTTGGCGCAAAACTAAAAGATTTGGGCTACTCTGGCGTTTATCCTAAAAAAGACCGTTGGTATGTTAAAGCTCCAACATTCAGCTATTCAAAACTTCACGGGCTGGATGCCGTGTTGTCGCCCGAAATGAAATCCACAGGCGAGGCGATTGGCTATGATAAGCAGTTGAACCGCGCGGTTTACAAAGCACTCAAAGCGTCTGGACTTAAGGTTATGAATTACGGCACCGTCTTTGCGACACTTAGCGATTCGGACAAAAACTCCGCGCTTCCGCTTATCCGCAGATTTTACAATTTAGGGTTTAACATAGAAGCAACACAAGGCACGGCGAATTTCTTAAAACAGCACGGAATCCGCACCCGTATAAAGAAGAAACTATCTCAAGGCAGCGATGAGATTTTGGAGGCTTTAAGAAAAGGCTATGTTACTTATGTTGTCAACACTATAACCGAAGGCGAAATGAGCGGACAACGAGATGGCGTGTTAATAAGAAGAACGGCGGTAGACAACAATGTGCCCGTCTTTACTTCACTTGATACCGTCAAAGTCTTGCTGGATGTGCTTGAAGAAATTACTATGGGAATATCGACTATATAACTA
>DATESK010000125.1:0-2174 GCA_035270865.1 Clostridia bacterium
GTTTATAATTGAACCATTAACTAAAAAAACTCGAAAGGAGAGTATTGTTTATGAGAAAAGCTTTTATATGTCCTTCAAAGTATGTTCAAGGCGAAAATGAGTTGCTTAATCTTGGCTACTTCGTCCAACTTTTTGGAAAATCAGCCTTGTTGATTGCGCATCCTGATGATGTTAAGCGTGTCAAACCTCAACTTGATGCTACGGCAGAAAAATATGGTATAACTTTTGTACCATGCAATTTCAAGGGCGAATGTTCCCGTCAAGAGGTTGCAGCTCTTCAAAAACTTGCTAAAGAACAAAGCTGCGACTGCATTATAGGTCTTGGTGGCGGAAAAGCAATCGACACAGCAAAATGCGTCAATGCCGCAAAATCCCGCTTAATCATCGTGCCGACCATTGCTGCAACAGATGCGCCTACCTCGCACTCAGCAGTCTTATACACTCCCGAAGGAGCATTTGACGATTACGCATACTTTACCAGCCCTGATGTCGTTCTTATCGACACAGCGATTATTGCAAAAGCACCTACCCGCTTCTTAGTTTCAGGAATGGGCGATGCACTTTCAACCTATTTTGAAGCGCGCGCAAATCAAATGAGCTTTGCAAATATCAATGCAGGTTTACCTTGTGGTTACCGTGAAGGCTTTACTGGTCCCGCAAAGCCCACAAAAGCGGCATATACACTAGCAATTCAATGCTATGAAACACTTCTTGAAGACGGATACAAGGCAAAACTTGCCTGCGACCAAAATATGGTTACACCCGCTCTCGAGAATATTATCGAAGCAAACATTCTACTTTCAGGACTTGGCTTTGAAAGCGGCGGTCTTGCAGCAGCCCACGCTATTCACGATGGTTTAACTTTGCTCGAAGAAACACATAAGTATTTCCACGGCGAAAAAGTTGCATTTGGAACATTGTGCCAACTTGTTCTTGAAAATGCCGACCAAGAAGAAATTGACGAAGTGTTAAGTTTCTGCTGTTCAATCGGTCTTCCTATTTGCCTTGCAGACCTTGGCGTGAAAGATATAGGCGACAGAATTATGGCGGTTGCTGCAAAATCATGCGATCCGTCAGAAAGTGTTCATTCAATGCCTTTCCCAATCACAGTAGAGGGAGTTGCAGCGGCAATACTCACAGCCGACAAGTTGGGAGCGGAATTCAAAAAAGGTTGCTGCGGCTAATCAATAGGAGTGCTAATTATGAAAAAAATAATCAATACACCCGAAAGTTTTGTGTATGATATGTGCCACGGGATCGCGAAAGCGCATCCCGAAGTCGAATTTGTTGAGAAGTACAAAATCGTAAAGAAAAAAGAAATCAATCCAAACAAAGTTAGCTTAATCTCAGGCGGCGGATCGGGACACGAACCCGCCCACGCCGGCTTTGTGGGAAAAGGTATGCTTGATTGCGCGGTGTGCGGTGATGTTTTTGCCTCACCCTCACAAGTTCAAATCTACAACGCAATAAAGAATGTTGCGACAGACAAAGGCGTACTTCTTATCATCAAAAACTATTCGGGCGATGTTATGAACTTTAACAGCGCGGCGGATCTTGCTAAAGATGAAGACGGAATCAAGGTCGATGCAGTTTATGTAAACGATGATATTGCCGTAAAAGACAGTCTTTACACTGTCGGTCGCCGTGGCGTTGCAGGCACAGTTTTTGTGCACAAATGCGCAGGCGCAGCGGCAGAAATGGGCAAATCTCTTGCTGAGGTCAAAGCGGTAGCTAACAAAGCAATCGCAAATGTCCGCAGTTTTGGTTTTGCACTCACCTCCTGCACACCTCCCGCTAAAGGAACACCGATTTTTGAAATTTCAGATGATGAAATGGAATTTGGTGTTGGCATTCACGGCGAACCCGGAAGACATAGAGAGAAAATTCAATCCGCTGATGAATTGGCAAAGAGAATCGTTGCCGACCTTATGGAAGACTTAGGCGTCAAAAAGGGCGAAGAAGTTGCACTCCTAATCAACGGTTTTGGCGCAACTCCCCTTATGGAACTTTACCTGTTCAATAATTCCGTTTCCAACGAACTTGAAAAAGCGGGCATCGTTATTCACAAAACACTAGTTGGAAACTATATGACTTCAATAGATATGGCAGGTGCATCAGTAACAATTATGCGTGTTGACGCCGAGCTAAAATCTTTGATAGATTACCCAGTTTCC
>DATESK010000126.1:0-13846 GCA_035270865.1 Clostridia bacterium
CTATAGATGTTGCAGTTGTTTCGGCCGCTCTTATTGGGGCTGAAGTCGGCGGCGAAAAAGCGGATATAGCTATAATGCCCACAAACGCGGCTGCAAATGTAATAAACAAAGGCGGAAAATACAAGATTGTCGCAACCAACATTTTTGGAGTGCTTTATCTTGTGGGACAAGGAGATAAGGCAAGTTTTTCTCTTAACGATTTGCCGGGTACAGTTGTTCTTTCCATTGGACAGAAAAACACTCCGCAATATGTGTTTGAAGCCATTTTGAATGATAACCACATAGCTTTCGACTATGGTACAACGGCGGTTCCCGGCAAGGTTATCATTAACTTTGTTGCAGACGGAAGCGCAGTAATCGGGGGCTTGAAAGCAGGCACAGCGGATTTCGGAGTGCTGGGAGAACCCGCGGTTACGATAGCCGCGACTAAGGGTTACAACAACTTGTATGATTTGCAAAAGGGTTATGCTGACACTTTGGGTGTGGAAGCGTTGGGTTATCCCCAAGCCTCACTTGTCGTGAAAACCTCGGTGCTTGAAGCAAGACCTGATTTTATCGAAAATCTTTTGGTTGAACTTGAGAGCGGTGTAGAGTGGCTTAATGTTGAAAGCAATAAAGGAACAGTAACTAGTATCCTTTCAAATGCAGGTAGCGTAACAACTTTCCCTGTTGACAGCATTGCGCGTTGTAATGTAGGATTAAAAAGAGCAAGTGCAGTAAAAGGAGATATTAAAGCGTTTATGACTTCTTGTTTTAATATAACTCTAACTGATGACGCTTTTTATATTCCCACAGTTTAGTAGTAACAAATTACTTTATAAAACGAAAAAATTTGTATTATAATTAAAGCAAGATAAATCTCAGCTTGCAAATTCAATTTGCAAGCTGGAAACAAGACAATTTAATTTGTAAACTAGAGATACGATTGAATACGGCAAATTAAGAAACAAAATGGTGGGAGATGAATAACTTCCTTAAGAAAAACAAAAGCGTACTGCTAAATATTTTTTATCCTCTGCTCGCTTTGGGGGTAGTATTGGCAATTTGGTCGGTAGCGGCAGAGGTTACAAACAAACCTCTGCTTTTGCCGTCAGTTAGGGTAGTTGCGGAAAAATTTGGCAAGCTTTTGGCGCAAGTTTCTTTTTGGGGTTCGATAGGCACAACATTGCTTCGCACCCTTGAAACCTTTTTGCTAGCTTTGGTTATTGCATTTGTGTTTGCCATTCTAGGCACTTTTTGGTCGCAGCTTAATCGGGTTTTGTCACCTATAATCACAATTCTTCGCGCCGCGCCAACTATGGCGGTAATTTTGCTTAGTACGCTTTGGCTTGAGTACGACAAAAGTCCTATACTTATCGGCTTTTTGATATCTTTTCCGCTTTTATATGCTTCAATTTATTCGGCATTTTCAGGAGTAGATAAAAAGTTGCTTGAAATGGCTAAGGTCTACAAAATTTCACCACTGGACAAGGCGGTGTCAATTTACTTGCCCTCTGTTTTGCCCTCAGTTTTAGACAGCGTAAAAAGTATTATTTCTCTAACGCTTAAAGTTGTCATCGCTGCTGAGGTTATTGCGCAAACAAAGAACAGTATTGGTATTGAAATGATGAAAAGCAATTTAGTGTTTGACATAGATGTTTTGATTGCTTGGACAATCATCGCTGTAGTGTTAAGTTTTATGCTTGAATTTTTTGTGCTTGGACTAAAGAAAATTGTGGGAGTTAAATATGGATATAACACTAAATAATGTCAGCGTAAATTTTGGCGAAAAGGTAGTGTTAAAGGATTTTTCCGCAGTTTTTGAGGAAGGGAAAATCACTTGTTTACTTGGCGTTTCGGGCGTGGGTAAAACCACGATTTTGAACGCTGTTTGCGGTATGGTGGACTACTCTGGTGAAGTAAACAAAGATGAGGATGTTGTCTCGTACATTTTCCAAAACGAGAGGTTAATACCCTCGATTTCGGTGTATAAAAACCTTGATTTGATATTAAAAAGTAAAGTTAAATCTAAGAGTGAACGCAAAATTATGGTGGAAAATATGCTGAAATCCGTTGAGCTTTTGGAGGAAAAAAACAGTTTCCCGACAAAGCTATCAGGTGGCATGGCACAGCGTGTTGCAATAGCGCGCGGTTTTCTTTTCCCCTCGAAAATTCTTTTAATGGACGAGGCTTTCAAAGGACTTGATACTGCGCTAAAGGCCAGGCTTATCGGCTTTTTTATTTCACTTTGGGAAAAGGATAAACGCACGGTTGTTTTTGTTACCCACTCTATTGACGAGGCGCTACTCATTGCTCACCGCATTATAGTTTTGAAAGATTTTCCCGCGCAAATTGTGTTGGATGAAAAGATAGATGCTCCTCTTTTAAACCGACATTTAACCGATAACAATTTTGATTTTATACGAAAAAAGTTATTAGATACGCTAGTTAAATAATTTTTTTCGGGATTTTATAATTTTTGTCCTGAAATTTCAACTCTAAATTCTTGACTTTAGTACGCATTATGCTATAATTAAAAAGCTATATTATATGCAGAATTGGCTGTATAATTGTAAACATAACGAGGCGTATGCCTCTGGAGGACAAAAATGAAGGAAAACACACATCCAAATTACCACGATGTAACAGTCGTATGCGCTTGCGGCAATACATTTGTTACTGGTTCAACAAAAAAAGAAGATATAATCAAGGTGGAAATTTGTTCAAAATGCCACCCGTTCTTTACCGGTAAACAAAAGCTTGTTGACACAGGCGGCCGCGTTGATAAGTTCAAGAAAAGATACAATCTTGACTAGTTATTCAATCTTTAGGCGACCGAGAAATGCAGTTAAAAACTGCATTTTTTCAAACTAGGAGATAAATGAAAACTGAAGCGCAAGAAGAAAAACTAAAGAAGGATAAAGTATCCCACAACCGTCCAAACAAAACAAATATCGGAGGACAGGCGGTTATTGAGGGCGTTATGATGCGGGGCGCGAAATCTATGGCTACCGCCGTGCGTACATCAAGCGGTGATATCACTATGGAAACTTCGCGGTTCAAATCCGCAAAGGAAAAGAGTGCGGCATACCGCACGCCTTTTTTACGCGGAATTGTCAATTTCGGTTCTCAAATGTTTGCGGGAACCGCTTTGCTTATGCGTTCGGCAGAGGTATACGGCGATTTTGCGGAGCCTACCAAATTTGACAACTGGCTTGCAAAGAAGTTCAAGATAAATTCAATGAATTTAGTTTTGGGATTTTCTTTGATTTTAGGTATTTTGTTTGCTGTTGGTTTATTCATATTTTTGCCGAATTTCCTGTCGGGACTAATTTTTTCTATACCGCAGTTTTCTAATGCCCATCCAATACTACACAGCTTAGTCGAAGGACTGCTGATGATTACCATTTTCATAATTTATATCCTTATAGTGTCATTGATGAAAGATATTAAGCGAGTGTTTATGTACCACGGCGCGGAACATAGGGTTATAAGCTGTTATGAGTATGGTTTGGATCTTACCGTAGAAAACGCGCAAAAAATGAGTACGGCGCACTCCCGTTGCGGCACGACTTTTATGTTTTTTGTGCTAACTATAAGTATATTGATTTTTGCGTTTGTCAACTGGGCGTTAGGCGCGATGGGTTGGCTTACCGATAACGGCATTCTAAACGCGTTAATTAAGCTTGGCGCAAAACTTTTGTTTGTTCCTCTTGTTGCTGGAATTTCGTACGAACTGCTGAAGTTTTTGGCAAAGTATGATAATTTGCTCGTGCGTATTATTCGTGCGCCTGGAATGTGGCTGCAAAAGCTCACAACAAAAAAGCCTACCGATGATATGGTGGAATGTTCCCTTGCAGCATTCAAAATGGTGCTTGCAATGGAAGAGGACGAAACCATACCCACACAAAAGTTTGAAATTAAAGTGCCTTATCCTATCGCAAGAAAACGCATAGAAGGAATTTTGAGTGATAACGACCCTAGCGATATCGATTGGCTTTTTGTTGAGGCGACAGGGATAGCTAGAAGTCAACTCCAAAATACCGACTTAATTGACGGCAAGGCATTTACCATTGCCGAAAATTGGGCAAAGGATATGGCTGGCGGAAAACCTCTTCAATACGCGCTTTCAAACACGGAGTTTTACGGTTTGAAAATTTCTGTTAATCCAAATGTTTTGATACCCCGTCCCGAAACCGAACAGCTTGTGGACAAGGCAATAAAATATATTGGAGATGGAAAGAATAAAAAGGTACTTGATCTATGCACGGGAAGCGGAGCGATTGCCCTAGCGGTTGCCAAAAACACAGAAAGTATTGTTTTTGCAAGCGACATATCGCAAAAAGCGGTAGATGTCGCAAAGGCAAATGCGCAAGCGCATAACCTAAAAGTGGAGTTTGCAGTAGGCGATATGCTTTCTTGGACAAAAGAAACTTTCGATGTAATAATCTGCAATCCGCCATATATTAAGCATGACGAAATCGGCACTCTTGATAAAAAGGTTAAAAATTTTGAACCTATGCTTGCCCTAGACGGCGGTTTAGACGGTTTGGACTTTTACCGCAGGCTACAAAGCGAGGCGAAATTGCATCTCAATGAAAACGGTGTTATTTTCCTTGAAATAGGTGATGAACAAGGCAAAGATATTAAGTCGATATTTAAGGATTTTGCCGTTTGCGAAGTCGAAAAAGATTTAGAGGGAAAAGACAGAATTGCGGAAGTGCGTAGATGAAATCTAATAGTAGAGAGAATGTGAAATGAAAATAAGCGAAGCATTATATAGTAAACTTGACAAAATAAAATCGCGGTATGATTTTCTTGGTGTGGAATTATCAAAAGCCGAAGTTGTTTCAAATCAAAATGACTTTAAGGTTTTGGGTAAGGAGCGCAGCGACCTTGAGCCTATCGTTGAAAAGTATGACGAGCATTTGGAAAACAAGGCGCAGTATGAGGGTTGCGAGGAAATGCTTGCATCCGAACAGGATGCAGATTTGCGCGCTATGATAAAAAGCGAGATGAATGAGCTTTACGAAAAGTTGGAGCAGGACGGACAAGAATTAAAAATCCTTTTGCTGCCTAAAGACCCGACTGATGACAACAATGTCATTATGGAAATCAGGGCTGGCGCAGGTGGCGAGGAAGCAAGTTTGTTCGGGCTTGAACTTATGCGAATGTACTACCACTACGCCGACATATGCCGTTGGAAGATTGAAGAAATTTCTATGAATATGACGGAACTTGGCGGTGTCAAAGAAGTTGTTTTTATGATAGCAGGCAAAGGCGCATACGGCAAACTTCGATTTGAATCAGGCGTACACCGCGTGCAACGCGTACCCGAAACTGAATCACAGGGCAGAATTCACACCTCAACAGTTACGGTTGCCGTGCTTCCTGAGGTTGAAGATGTTCAAGTGGATATAAAAGAAAGCGATATAAAAGTGGACACTTTCCGTAGTAGCGGTGCGGGTGGACAAAAGGTCAATAAAACTGAAAGCGCAATCCGTATGACTCACTTGCCGACAGGCTTAGTGGTTGAATGTCAAGATGAGAGAAGCCAAACAAAGAACCGTGAAAAAGCCTTAAAGGTTTTGAAGTCCAGACTCTATGATTATTACAAAACTTTGTCGGAAAAAGAATACGCGCAGGAAAGAAAATCGCAGGTCGGCACTGGGGATCGAAGCGAAAGAATTAGAACATACAACTTCCCTCAAGGTCGGGTAACCGACCACCGTATAGGTTTTACACTCTATGCGCTAGACAAGTTTATGCTGGGTGATTTGGACGAAATGATTTCAGCCTTGCAAATAGCGGTACAAAATTCATTGCTTGAGAATATAGACGATTAGGAGTTATGCTATGATAATCAATTATAATAAGTATAAAAATGTATTAGAAGAACACGCGTACAAGCCGAATTTGCAAGATGTGGCGCAACCTAATCTTTATCGCAAATTGTATAGCTATGGTTCAATACCTAAAATCGCATTCAACTTTCGCTTGGTGCAGATGAATACGCCTAAAGATTTGTACATCTCAGACACGACATTTCGTGACGGACAACAATCTATGTCGCCCTTTAGCACGGAAAATATTGTAGAGCTGTTCAAAATGCTTCACCGTCTTGGCGGCCCTAGAGGCATCATTCGGCAGAGCGAATTTTTTCTTTATACCGAAAAAGATAGAAAAGCAGTTGAAAAATGCTTAGAATTGGGTTATGATTTTCCTGAGGTAACAAGTTGGATAAGAGCAAGCGAAAAAGATTTTGAGCTTGTAAAGCAATACGGTTTGAAAGAAACGGGTATTTTGGTTAGCTGTTCGGATTATCATATTTTTAAGAAGATGAATCTCACAAGAAAACAGGCTATGGATAAGTACCTTGGAATTGTGAAGATGTCGCTTGAAAAGGGAATTGTACCCCGTTGCCACCTCGAAGATATAACTAGAGCAGATTATTTTGGCTTTGTTATTCCTTTTGTTATCGAACTCATGCGCTTATCGCAAGAGACGGGCGTTCCTATCAAAATTCGTGCGTGCGACACAATGGGATATGGCGTAAGCTACCCAGGCACATCGCTTCCTAGAAGCGTACAAGGTATAATTTATGGATTTCAATATTATGCCGAAGTTCCGCAGGAGCAGATGGAATGGCACGGACATAACGACTTTTATAAGGCGGTTGTAAACTCAGCGACAGCGTGGCTTTACGGTTGTCAATCGGTGAACTGCACGATGATGGGCATTGGCGAGCGAACAGGAAACACACCGCTTGAGGCAATGTGCATTGAATACGCATCAATAAAGGGCAATGACGGCGGAATGAATTTACCTGTCATTACCGAAATTGCGGAGTACTTTGAGCACGAAATGGGCTTTCACATTCCTGTGCAACAGCCGTTTGTTGGAAAGAATTTCAATATTACCCGCGCGGGAATTCACGCAGACGGATTATTGAAAGATCAGGAAATCTACAATATTTTTGACACCGAAAAGTTGTTAAACCGTCCTCCGTCAGTTGTTGTGGACAGTTTCTCGGGACTTGCCGGCATAGCGTTTTGGTTGAATAACTATTTTGAACTTAAGGGTGATGAGAAGATAACAAAACAAGACGCGCTTTGTAGTAAAATAAAAGCCGTAGTCGATGTCGAATACGCGACAGGAAGAACTATTATGATGAGCAACAAAGAATTATGTCAAATGTTCAAATCTATAGACGAAGACCGCTATAACAATTTCAATTCAAGGCTTGAACGCAAAAAAGATGATATTTAAGTAGGGAAAAAAATTCAAGGGAGATAAATTATGATTAAACTCATTTATGGCGCAAAAGGTTCGGGTAAAACAAAGAAGATTATTGATATGGCAAATGATAATGTCGACGCCGCTTTGGGCAGTATAGTTTTTCTGAGTGATACAGACCGTTATATGTATGATATCCGCTATCAAATTAGGGTTGTCAACACCGTAAAGCACGGTATTTCAACTGAAGAAGCCTTGCTTGGGTTTATCAAAGGAATTTTGGCATCCGACCACGACATTGAAAGTTTTTACATAGACGGTGCGCATAGAATTGTAAAGAAAAAAGTTGGAGAAATGGAAGATTTCTTCAGTACTATCGGCGAGGTAGCAAAGCATTCGCAAACGAATTTCATTATTGCAGTCAGCGAAGACCTTGAAAATCTCCCCGCTTTTTTGCAGGAGTATGTTAAATGAAGTATACAAGCACTAGGAACACTAACATTAGCGTAAGTGGTGCAGAAGCAATAGTAAAAGGGATTTCTGAAGAGGGGGGACTATTTGTTCCGCAAGAATTTCCCACTTTATCAAAGAATGAAATTACCGCGATGTGCGATATGGATTATCCTGCCCGCGCAGCGCTTGTGCTTCACAAATTTCTTGATGAATTCAGCAGGGAAGAATTATTAAACTTTGCCGAAAAAGCCTATTCGCGTTTTGAAGATAATGACGCTTGTCCTCTAGCAAAGATTGATGATGATTTATTCGTCTTGGAATTGTGGCACGGCCCAACTTCGGCGTTCAAAGATTTAGCGCTTCAAATTATGCCTTATCTTTTGGTCGCAAGCAAAAAGAAACTTGGGAAAGATGAGCGCACTTTGATTTTGGTCGCCACGAGCGGCGACACAGGTAAAGCGGCGCTTGAAGGATTTTGCAATGTTTCAGGCACGGATATAATTGTGTTTTACCCCGACAGCGGAGTCAGCGAAATGCAAAAACTGCAGATGTTGACACAAGAAGGCGAAAATGTCAATGTTGTGGGAATCAAAGGCAATTTTGACGATGCACAAACCGCAGTTAAAAAAGTGTTTACCGATATAGAGTTTTCCAAAGAACTTGCTAAGAAAAATATTAAAATGTCCTCTGCTAACTCAATAAACTGGGGACGGCTCGCGCCGCAAATTGCCTACTATATTTCCGCCTATGTTGACCTTGTGGAATCGGGCGAAATCGCAAACGGCGACAAAATCAATTTTATTGTGCCCACGGGGAATTTTGGGGATGTTTTGGCGGGTTTTTATGCCTATAAAATGGGACTTCCTGTCGGCAAGTTGATTGTGGCTTCAAACTCGAATAATGTTTTAGCGGACTTTTTCCATACAGGGGAGTACGATATACGCAGAAAGTTTTTCAAAACGATGTCGCCCTCTATGGATATTTTGATTTCATCTAACCTTGAAAGGCTGATTTTCGAGATTATGGATAAAGATGGCGAAAAAGTTAGAGAATTATATCAAACTCTTGCAAAAGATGGACACTTTAACATTGATGTAGAGCTTTTAAATGACACGATTTTTGAAGCCGCCTGGGCAGACGAGGAAGAAACCAAATCTGCAATATATAACTTTTTTGATTTATATGATTATGCGCTTGACCCGCATACTGCCGTTGCCGCATCGGTATACACCGACTACATTGATGAAGTTGGAGATGAAACACCCTGCGTTATTCTTTCAACGGCAAGTCCGTTTAAGTTTGCACCCGATGTCTATAATGCACTTGGCGTGAGCAAGATTAAAGACGCTTTCAAGGCTATTCCGCTACTTGAAATGATGACCGCGCTTGATGCGCCTGCAGCACTTAAAGAACTAAAAAATAAACCTATTTTGCACCGCCTTATTGTTGAACCTAATATGGTAAAGGATGCGGTAGCTAAAATGTTAGAAAAGAAATAGTAAGACTATTGACTAATAAAGCGGCGTTATTAAGTCGCAAAATCGCCGAATTGCAAAGATGGATTGAATTTAGAAACTTGCCGAATACAAACATAACTAGAAAATTAAACTAAAACCATAATCGTTAGGCTAAAGAAAGGAATTTGAAATGTACAACAACCAAAAAGTACTTTTAAGCGGTATTCAGCCCACGGGCGTGATGACGATAGGAAATTATATAGGCGCAGTCAAGAACTGGCTGTCTATGCCCGATGATTGCCTCTCCATCTATTTTATCGCGGATTTGCACGCATTGACAGTAAGGCAAGAACCCGCGACATTCCGCGCGACAGCATTGAGCTTTTATGCGCAGTATTTGGCAGCAGGACTTGACCCGAAAAAATCAATTTTATATTTTCAATCGCATGTGCCTGAGCATACACAACTTCAATGGGCGTTAAACTGCTTTACCTACATAGGCGAAGCGCAGAGAATGACGCAATTTAAGGATAAAAGCAGCAAAAACACCGACAATTTGAATATGGGATTGCTCGATTACCCCGTGCTTATGGCGGCAGACATTCTGCTTTATAATTCCGATTTGGTGCCTGTTGGAGTCGATCAAAAGCAACACCTAGAACTAACGCGCGATATAGCGATACGGTTTAACAATCAATACGGCGATGTGTTTACTGTCCCTGAGGCTTATATAACAAAGCAGGGCGCAAAGATTTTTAGTCTTTCCGATCCTACCTCAAAAATGTCGAAATCCGATCCAGATGCAAACGCTTATATCTCGATAATTGAAGATGCAGACAGCATTATGCGTAAGTTTAGGCGCGCGGTAACGGATAGTGGAAGTGAAATTGTGGAAAGAGAAGATAAACCCGGTATCAGCAATCTTCTTAGTATCTATTCGGAAATGACAGGTAAAAGCATAGCGGAGGCACAAGTTGAATTTGAGGGCAAGGGCTATGGGTATTTTAAGCAAGCAGTAGGCGAAGCGGTTGTAGAAAAGCTAAAGCCCGTCCGTGAAAACTATACAAAACTTATTGCAGACAAAGAATATCTTATGTTGGTCGCAAAAGACGGTGCGGAAAGGGCAAGAACCATTGCATTTAAGACAGTTAGAAAAGTCTACAAAAAATTAGGACTTGTGCCGATTGGCTAAAATATTTAGAATTGTAGATAATATTTTGTGTGAGTATGGTAAATTAAACATTGCAAAAAGTGATTTATTTGAGTATTTGGTGAATTACAAGCATAGTGAAAAAAGTCATTTGTGTGCGAAAAACACGGGTTTTATGGGATTTGAGTACGATGAAATTTTCGAAAAGGAGCTACTAGATAAATGTTCGGATATGTAATTCCCGACAAAATGAATATGTACCTCAAAGATTTTATCCTTTTTCGCGCATACTATTGTGGACTTTGTAAAGCACTTGGGAAAACGGGCTGTCCTCATACCCGCTTTTGCACGAACTATGACACGACTTTTCTAAACGCGCTCGTTCATAGTTTGAACAATGTGGAAGTGGAAACAAAGTCGCAATGTTGCATTTTGAATCCGATTCGCCGTAAGCCTATGGTGAAACCTGACGAAATCACACTTCGTATTGCCGATTTGTCGGTACTACTTGTCTACTTTAACTTAAGTGATGATGTCATTGACGGAAAAAAGGGCAGGGCAATTCCCAAAACTATGCTCCGCCACCGTGCAAAAAAAGCGGCAAAGAAAGAACCGAAAATTGCGGAACTTATTAAAAATAGCTACAACGATTTGCGTGAACTTGAAAAGAACAACTGCAAAAGCGTGGATGAAGCAAGCGAACCGTTTGCAAATCTGCTTGCCGATGTAACAGCGGAATTAGTCCCGAATTTTGATGAGGTTTCAAAGCGGTTTTGCTATAATCTTGGGAAACTGGTTTACCTTTTTGACGCGCTTGACGATGTGGAAAAGGATAAAAAAAGTAAGAGCTTTAATCCGCTTAATTCTGCTTTTGGTGAAGTAGGCAGTAAGGCTGAATTTATTGCTCAAAATCAAGCCGACATTGATTTTCTGCTGAAGATGTGCTACAATCAACTGGTTGATGACTATAATAATATGAAAATAACTGTCAGCGAAGGTGTGCTGTCAAATACAGTTTATCTCGGACTCAAAATGCAGCTTGAAAAACTGCTTAAAGGAGAAGGAAAATGCGCGAAGACCCGTTTGTAACCCTAGGTATTGACAAGGGCGCGACTCAAAATGAAATTTATGATGCCTACAAAACTCTGCGCAACCGCTATGCAGAGGAGAGATTTATGGAGGGCGAAGCGGGAGCAAATGCGGCAATTAACTTGCAAAAGCTTGACCTTGCCTATGCTGAAGCTCTTGAATATAATCATCAAACTGCCTCGATACTTGAGGGAGGAAATGTTTACGGTGAAATCAAAAAGGCTATTTCCGAAAAAAATCTTGATAAGTCTCAAAGTCTGCTCGATTCCATAAGCAGACGCGATGCTGAATGGCACTATTATCAATCCATAGTGTTTTACGAAAGAAGTTGGTTTGCCGAATGTAAAAAACAGCTTGAAATTGCTCTTGACCTTGAACCTGAAAACGAGAAATATACTAAATCGCTTGAAAATCTTAAATCAAAACTAAGCAAGCAGGATGAGCAGGCAAAAGCCAATCAACAAAGACAATATGAGCAGTCCAATCAAGCATACGGTACGGGCGGAACGGGCGGAGTCAACAGAAGTTACACATCCTCGCCAAAATCTGCATCGGATGGTTGTTGCGGAGTTTGTCAAGGACTTATATGCGCTGATTGCTGTTGTGAATGTTTGGGCGGCGACCTTATACGCTGTTGCTAAATGAAGCGCAGACGCACTTATGAAATAGCGCTTGCCGCAATTTGTACGGGGCTAATTCTTCTTTTGTTGTGGCTGTCTGTTGTTGTTCGCTTTGGGACTATTGCTTTATATGTAGTGAGTTGCGGTGTGCTTATGGTTCCGCTCACAAAGAAATATTACTTATCGGCTATACTGTCTTATATCGCCTCATCTCTGCTGGCTTTTGCGGTAGTGGGCGATATTTTTTCTATTTTGGGGTTTGTTGCCTACTTTGCTCCAATGACAATATTTTCAGTTGTTATGTACGAGCGGGGGGTGAAATGGTTTATTTCCCTACCTATAAAAATCGTTTTTATGAATGTCGTTTTGGCTCTATTTTATTTTGTTACGGGAACATTGTTCTTAGATTTTAATGCGCTTGGTTTCAATGTGAATTATGCCGTTATCGCACTGCTTGGCACGATATTACTTGTCGCGCTAGATTATGTTATGGTTTACATATATACCGTTGTAAAAGTACGCGTTCAAAAAATTATTAGAGATTAAATTATAGATTGCATCGTTATTATTATTATTATTTTGAATGTGGCATCGTTATTATTAGAATGTGGCATCGTTATTTTGTTAATTATACGGTCGCATCGTTATTGTTGTTATTGTTGCAGAATAAATTGTTATTTCCCTCACTCAAAAACAGCGCAAATACTATACCGATTAAAACTGCGTTTTCTGTGTTTGAGATATTTCCGTCAGATGAAAACAGCAATAATACAACGAGTACGAACAGCCACCAGTTATCATTAAACATATAATCCCCCAAAAGAATTGTTTATAAAACAATATGCGTCAGCATTCAACAATGTTCTTGTTTGTATAAATATTTTTTTTATGCTTTGATATAATAGATGACACAATTCTAGTTCTTTTGTCATTATAGGGGGATGTGATGGAACTACTTTTGGACAACGCCGAGCAAGAACTTGTGAAGCAATATGTGCCACGCAATGCCACGCTTCATCAGTTATCAAATTTATTTTCCGCCTTTTCAGACGCCACCCGCACTAAAATCATTTGCGCGCTATCAATCACCGAAATATGCGTAGGCGATTTGGCGCATCTACTTGGGCTAAACCAAACGACCTGCTCTCATCAGTTACGGCTTTTGAAGGCGCTAGATGTTGTCGAGGATAGGCGAGACGGGAAAGTTGTTTACTACAGATTAAAGAATGAAAGCGTTGCAAAAGTTTTAATGGCTGGCGTGGAATTCTTAGGCTATTAGATAGATTTGTAAAAATCAAACAAAAGTAGCAATATAGGCGGAACACATATTCCGCCTATATTGAAATTACTAAAAAATTTTATTTATACACTTAATTTCCCGAATTATAAAACGCAAACAACAAAGTTTCAATATTTACGGAAGACAATTCCGCATTATTTTGATGTAATGAAATCTCTTCCAATTTTTATATCGCTTAGTATATTTGCGCATGCTTGTCTTAGCAAAGAGTTTTGTGGTATAATTAAAATATGGATTTCAAGAGCAAACTTCGCGATGTTCCGTCAAATCCCGGCGTCTATTTGATGCTTGACGAGGGCGGGAATATAATCTATGTCGGCAAAGCTAAAAACCTCAAAAATCGTTTGAGGCAGTATTTTTATGTTTCTGCGAACAAGACGGCAAAGGTAGTTTTGATGATGCAATCCGTTGCCGATTTCAAATATATAATCACCGCAAGCGAAATTGACGCGCTTCTCACCGAAAACAATTTAATAAAGAAACATACTCCAAGATACAATATTTTGCTGAAGGATGACAAGAATTATCCGTTTTTGCGTATCGATATGAAAGAAAAATTCCC
>DATESK010000127.1:0-8193 GCA_035270865.1 Clostridia bacterium
CCGCGATACTTTGAAGTGGGATTGCCAAGTCCTACAATAAGTTTCATTAAAATCTTCCTTTGTAGTGCCGATATCTGCGCTATCAACACTTTCTTTCTTTTTAGGTTTTTCCCGCGTTTCCTGCCTTACTCTGCCAATACAGAACTCGTCGGAAAGTACATTTTTGGTAACTGTCGTGCCAGCGGCTATAAATGCTCTGTCGCCGATTTCAACGGGCGCAATCAGATTCGTGTTTGCGCCGATAAAACAGTCTTCGCCTACTTTTGTATGGTGTTTAAGTTTTCCGTCATAGTTGCAAAACACCGTTCCGCAACCGAGGTTGGTTCGTGCGCCGACATCCGCATCGCCTACATATGTCAAATGCGCAGCTTTTACTCCTTCGTTAAGCGTGGATGCCTTAACCTCAACAAAATCTCCTATACGCACCTTGGCAAGGATTTTTGCCGACCTTAGTCTTGAAAAAGGTCCAATTGATGCGCTCTCGCCAACAAAACTGTCAGCAAGGTAGGAATGAAACACGACCGCATTTTTTGCTATCTCGCAGTTTATAATTTCGCTTGAAGATATTTCCGCGCCTGAAGATATTTTACTTTGCCCGAAAATCTTCGTGAACGGCAAAATTTTCGCGCCGTTTTCACATATGACAGTATCGTCAATATGCACGCTCTTTGTATCGAGGATTTCCACGCCTTGTTCAAGATGTTTTTGCACAATATTTTGTCTTAGTTGATTATACACCAATTCATAGGATTTTGCATCCCCAACCGACAAAAAACTATCATCATTGACACAAAATCCACGGGGAACCGATTTTTCGCCTTTTTTAACAATATATCCGTCCCCCGACTTTATGTAATGAATGTTTCTTCGCCACATTGTTTCCACCGCGCGGCGAATGGAATTTTTGGTTAAGAGAGGCATATCAAGAGGGAACACGCAGATATATGAAAAATCGCCCTCTATCTCAAACACAGGTTCTTCACCTTGCTCCAGAATCTTGTGTGGGACGGTTTCAAATTCGCTAAGTTCGTATTCGTTAACCTTGCGCCCAAGCATCATTTTGCTTCCATTATCATTCTTTAGAAAATATATAAAAAATTCACGCATACCATAAATTATGCGTGAACAATTTTATCAATACGAACTTTAGCGAATTTTTTCTTTTGAACGCTATATTTTTTTTGACTAAAAATTCACTACTACTTTTATTAACAACATAGGCATTTTACGACAACCAATTAAATCGTTTTTACTATCAATTCTAAGAAGTCTTATTGTTATTACAGTTTTTCATTCTTCTTAAAAAAAATTGACTTATACAATATTGAATGTTGAAATTACAATTTCCTTTTCGCCTTAAAAAAATCTCCAAGCAGTTTTGCGCATTCATCTTTCAAAATTCCACCCTCAAACTCAACTTTATGGTTGGTTTTCTGTTCAAGAACATTTGTTACCGAACCCACCGCCCCCGTCTTTTCATCGTACGCGCCGAAATAGAGTTTATCAATTCTTGCTAGCACCATAGCTCCAGCGCACATTGTGCAAGGCTCCAGCGTTACATAAATCTCACACCCTTCAAGCCACCAATTACCGACAACTTCGCTTGCCCTCTCAAGCGCAAGCATTTCAGCGTGGCGCGTAGCGCAATTTGCCCTTTCCTTTTGATTGTTCGCCGAAGCTATAATTTCGCCCTCTTTGACGACTACCGCTCCCACAGGAACTTCATCAAATGCTGTTCCTTCCTTTGCAAGTTTTATCGCTTCTTTCATAAACATTTCTGTTGTTTTCATTTGCTACCTCTATCGCAAGTTTCGGGATATTTATATGCTGCTGCAAAAGTGTGGGGAGCGTGCACATATCAATAGGGTGTTTCAAATTATCATCACCACATTCAAATGTCAACCCCACCCCTAAATTTTCCTGCACAAACCAGTCCTTAAATCCTCCTGCCGAACCCTCGCTTGTTTCCACAGCATAGCCAAGTTCCTTCCCAAACTTATCCGCCCAAGTCTTATCTGCATTATGCCCGTCAAATCCGTAATAAATTACTTCGCCTTTAGTGTGGTATGCAACGGCAACTGTGGATTTCTTGGCAAAATTTGCAATCGCGCGCGTTTCACTCTCCGAAAACGGTTTTTTACCTATGTAATTTTCGGGCGCCATATTAAAAACATTTTGCGCCCCTGTGCCCCATTTCGCATCAAAGTTCACATTCAAATCTACGGCGTTTGCATTCGCTTTCCAAAGAGAGAAATCAGTTTTGCCGTTTGTTAGCAATAGTTCTTTACGCAACCTTACAGGCACGGAGGCCAAACCTCTTTGACACAATTCTACGCCGTCAGGATTTACCATAGGCACAAAAGCTATGTCTGTATACTTCAATTTTCTACCGCCGTCATTTAGCAAAAACGCAGTTTTTTCGTCCAAGTTTTTTGCAAAACTTTTGGCCATTTCCACTATTAACGGCGCAGTTATCCACTCCCTTGCGTGAATTGCGCCAAATATCAACACCTCGGGAATTTCCCCAAACCGCACCGCCCACAAGTCGCGGTGAAGAAAACTTTTCCCTATTGAAAACACCTTGCCAAATCTTGCAAGAGCGTTCATATCTTTTAATAAATCCGAATATAAGTACACGCTATATTTTATTCAAATTAGCATTTCCACGACACAAAAGATATTGTTACAGCAAGTAGACGAATTTCCCAAAAGAATAAAAATTGCTACAAAACAAATTCACAACTTGAGAAAATTTTCTACTACGCAAATTTTGCATTATTATCTTTTCTAAGTAATTTGTTCATTTATGATAGGGAAGTCCAGCGTTTATTGACAGCGCGCGGTAAATTTGTTCAATCACCATAACTCTAAAAAGTTGGTGAGGAAATGTCATTTTACTAAATGATAAAACAAAATCTGCCCTATCTTTCAACTCATCGCTAAGTCCGTTTGAACCACCGATTAAAATCGTAAATTCGCTAGAGCCTTGCGACATTTGTTTGTCTAATAACTCTGCAAAATTTTCGCTGGTGAGCAGTTGCCCTCTGCTGTCCAGGGCGATAACAAAACCTTTGGCAAGATTTTGCAGTTTCGCGCTCTCCTCATGCACCTGTTCTGTAACGCTTTTTGAGGGCGGAGCTTCGGCGACTTCCACAATGTTTAGATTGCAAAATCGGGAAATGCGCTTTTGATATTCCAAAATTGCTTGAGAAAAAAAATTCTCTTTAATTTTTCCAACTGCTAAAAGATTGATTTTCATCTTAACATTCCCCACACAAACGAAAAGATTGCGCACGCCACTCCAATGCCTAGTGTAACAAACACGAAGACCGCCTTGCGGTTGCGCTGTGGCAACGCAAAATTTTTGGTGAAATCTTCTGGTAGGGAAATGTCGGAGATAGGATATAATTTACCTTGCTTTAATTCAATTTGACTTGAATTTCCTTCACTTCGAGAATTATCTGCTTCACTTTGGTTTCCAACAATTTCATAGTTGTTTTCGGCGGCTTCACTATTGTTTTCCGCTAAATTTATTTCCGCAGTTAATTTATTATCCTTAGCAATATCGCCATGAAAACCGTTTTCTAGGGCAAACTTTTCAGCTAATGTACCGCTGTTTTCTATCGTAACAGTTCCGTCAAAAACCGCCCTTTTGACAAGTAAATTCGCTTGCTCTTTTATGAAGTCTTTTCTCATACGGTAAAACAAGAAAACGAGAAGAGTTAGCGCGCCGACCACACAAAGCATAAACACCGCAAAACCTATCGCCGATGACATAAGCCAATTATAAATTCTATCTATATAAAGATAAAATCCGCCGTGTTGTTGACTGTATTCCGATAGCACCGCACCTGCGTTGTTGATGAAATGCGCGAAAATACTAGGGTAGATACTTCCCGTGTAGTAGCAAAGAAGCCCCATAATTATTCCGTCATAAAAGGTGTAGCCTGTCTGCCTAATGTTTTGATGCATAAGGGAAAAGAACAACGCGGATAACAAAACAATTTTCCAAGCGTCTTTTGGTGAATTAGTTCTAAACCCCGCAAAAATAAGTCCGCGATGTGTGAACTCTTCAAAGAACGCGGGCAAAACACCCACCATAAGAAGTTGCAAAAACAATACGCCTATGTCGGTGTATTCCGTGCCCAAGGAAACTTGCACAAAGCCTAGCGCGCTAAGAACAGACTGCCACATCCAAGAAATAAACGTTGCGGTGAACATCATAAGAAATGTTATAGCAACAGTTCTTAAACAGTTGCGACCGCTCACCTTTTTTGTGAAACCAAACCGCCACGCAAGAGATTTAAGTGGCGGCAGCGTGCCATCGGAAAAGCTGAATTGCCCCAAAATGTACATTGTAAACGGCACTATACCAAAAATAAAAATCTGCACGCATAGCGTAAACAAATAGTCGCTGTCAAAAGGAATGAAGTTAGGCAGTCCAAGCGAAAATGATATTCTGAGCAACAGCGTCAAAACTACTATTACGAAATAAATTATGGATACAGTCCAGTTGCGTTTGGTTACTCTCATAAAAACCCCTGTATCAATGCGACCAGCCACCAGAATGCGACAAATCCCAGCGCGAACCAAATTGCGACGCTTTCATTATTCTTTGTGGAAGTATAGCTTGTTTCGTCTTCAAGTGATTTAGATATGTTTTTCCAACCGCGCTTAGAAAATAAACTCTTAAAGAAATCTGCAAACTTAGCAAGCAAATTTTTACTTTTTTGACCGATGAGTTCCGCCGCCGATTCATCCGTTGTGTAGAGAGAAAAGTTTTCATACTTAGTCTCCGACCAAACTTTGCTACTTTTTTTGTTTTCGTTTGAAAATTCTCTAAACAAAAACAGCAAAAAGGTTAGAACAAATAAGCCGACCAAAATACAGCCCACCCACAAAAGATAGTTATAAGCTCCCAAATTAAAGTTGTTAATCATAGGAACATAGGCGGTAATTGTCAAACTGATAAAATTATTTAAAAAGTGCAAAATTATGGGCACAATCAAAGATTTTGACCATAAGCAGGTTACGCAAAGCACAATCCCGAAGAAAAACTGATGTACTGTTTGAATAGCATTTGCGTGCATAAGCGAAAACATCAGCGCGGAAATCAAAACAGCAAAGGCAGGCGTGCGGGATTTTAAGCCTGACAAGAGCGCTCCGCGCATCAAAAGTTCCTCGCCAAATGCGGGAAGTAAGGCAATAACAAACAGACTTAGAAAATATACGCCAATATCGGAGGAAAGCGGTGTGCTTACTGCACCTTCCCACCCTAATGCGAAAAGCAGATTTGCAAAGATTTGCGACAACGGCAAAAACGCTACTATTGTAAATACCGAGATAAACGGCAAAAGTATTATTTGTTTTATGTTAAGTTTTCCGCTTAGTTTTGTTGAATACAAAAAGTCGGTTTTTTTGACTTTCAAAAATATTGCTACGACCGATATTATCGCAATTTGATTGGCGGCATAAATCACCCAGTTTGACAGTTTCATTCCGCCGAACTCAATTTCACTATTTGTGAAAGCAAGAGAAAAAACGGTTTGGAAAAGTGTCATCGCAAGCATTGCGAAGATAAAACAACTTCCGCTTTCAAATATTGTTAAATTTTTTTTCATTATATCCCAAAGGTTTTATTTAGTTTTTTGTTACTGCTTTTTGCGCCACTAATGCAAAAGTATGTGAAAGCAAATTTAACACCTTTTAATGTCAAAACAAGGAGTTTGCACAAATTGCGCGGCAACTTCTATTTGAACATCTTTTCCAACTGCAACACCTTGTTTTTTCAATCCTATTGCAGCTGCGGAATATGCCAATTCTGCTAAATTGTTTTCTTGACTTAGGTGCGCCAAAATCACGCGCTCAAGTTTTTCCGACAATACTTGCCCTAAAATTTCCGCCGACTTATCGTTAGAAAGGTGCCCGTTCTCGCCCAAAATTCTGCGCTTCAAAAATTCCGCATAGCTTCCCTGCTTTAGCATATCGACATCGTGATTTGCCTCAAGCAAAATAATATTGCTTCCCGACAAATTCTTGACAATTCCTGAAGTTATATGCCCGATATCAGTGGCAACGCTGATTTTTTGTCCGTTATTGTAAAAAGAATAGCCTAGAGGATAAACTGCATCGTGAGGCAATCTAAACGGCATAACAAAAATATCACCAACAGCAAAACCTGTATCATACGACTGCACACAAGCTAGCGTTTCAAGTTTAATATTGCGTTTTTCTTCAATAGCTTTCGCAGTCTTCTCGTGAGCGTAAACAACGGTGTGAGGAGCAAGCAGATTAAGTCCGCATATATGGTCGGAGTGCTCGTGCGTTATAACAACTCCTGCTATATCTTCAACTTTCAAATCTACAGCGGCAAGAGATTTTTTTAAGCGTGAAAAAGAAATACCCGCATCTACTAGGATGTGGGTGTGTCCATTGCTAATTAGGCTGCAATTTCCTTTACTTCCGCTTGAAAACGAACAAATTCTTAACGACATATGCCCTTTACTTTTGTATTACTACTACTCTACTTATTTTTTATTTATATTTTATTCCTAACTGTTTCTATATTTGATTAAGCTTTTTTCTTATTTATAAACTATTTAGTTATTCACTATTAGACTAATCCTTTCTGCCTATTGCAAAGGCCGCCGATATAATAGTTTGTACGACTCCGATTGCGGCAGGGATAATAAAAGCATTTTTGTTCCAAGCAATAAATCCAAATGACGGAACAAAGGCATATGCCGCCGCGCCAATTGCAAAGAGGGCAGGGAAAAGCGACAGCACCAGCATTCCTATTTTTGAATATTTTCCTATCGCTACCGAGATAATGGATGCGATGAAACAAATAAGCGCGACACAAAGTGCGATTGCAAGTAGTAAGAAAACGATTTCGCCCCCTATAACAAACTGCGCCCCACCTATATAATACAAAATTTTGCCTATTACATTCAAATCCGAGAGCGGAAACGCAGCAATTATATCCGCTTTGAAGTAAGCAATAACAAAAGGCAGTAAAAACAAAAGCGAGAAAATCATAATTACTAGGCTTTTTTTTCTGTTGACGGATTTATTCTGCGCCGCATAACTATAAAGGTTTGCCGTATCCGTGTTTGTGGGCGCATTCGCGCTATTATCTATGGCATTTTCCGCGCCGCCGTACTGCACTACTTTTTGGTTTTGTGATGAAAACGGCACAATCGCGATAGGCACAACAATCGGTTGCAATTGGATTATTTGCGATGGCGGAGTAATTGGAACTGCACCGCCGCCAATTGATTTCATTACAGTTTCAGAAACTTCCGACTCAGCGCGCTGACTTTGCTCAAAATATTCCGCCGCATTATTTTCCTCATAGTTTTCGTATTCATTTTCATTCTCATATGAATCATTTATAGGCTGATAATTTTCAGTTTCGCTATAATTTACTTTTTTATATCTTGCCATAACTCCTCCAAGAGTCAAAACCTTAACTTATTTATCAGTCTTTCAATTTGACCGTCTATTATTCTTGTTTAACCGCACTTTTTTTTGGTTGATGTGAAAAAAATCGTTTGCACTCCTAAAAAAAGTATTCCAAATTTTGACCTCTAATATCTCCCGTAACCCATACCGTAGACTGGCGCTTTTGGCACAAATACGGCGCAAATTAAAGATGCAATAAGGTTAAGCAGCCCCGTTGCGATAAGCACGAAGCTTTGCGAATATTTCCAACCAAAAATAACTTCCTGCATAAAGTCAATCTTTGGCAGTCCTATTGAATCAATACCAATCAACTCTAGCACGATTACAATAGCAAATGCGCCAATAGTTATAAGTGAATTGATAACATATTTGCGTCCCTTAACACCGCCGAAAATTCCTACTAACGCTTTCAAAATATTAAATGCGATAAAGATCAGTCCAATACCGATTAAAAAACTCGGCACGGTCGATTTCCATATTGTAGCCATTACGGAAGGGTTGCCGAAAAACATAACAAGGTTTTGTATTGCATTTAGACTGCCTTGAAAATTCAAGCCAGGAAGAGCAGCAAAAAGATTAACCATACTGCCAGCAAGCGCATCCAACGAAAATATAAAAGGCAAAATCACGACTACGCTGATAAGTAGCATAATAATTCCCGCAATCAGGTTTTTTGTTCGGCTAGCCTTTTTTTCGGGATTTACCATAACCGCTCTGCCCTTTTTGTCT
>DATESK010000128.1:0-6986 GCA_035270865.1 Clostridia bacterium
AAGTATTTAACGGTTTTCGTAATTACACAATATAGAAGGATAGAATATGGCTACATTTGACACTACAAGCAGAGAATTTCAAAAACAAATTGCATCCACGCTAGCGCGTTTTTTCGGTGTAAAACCTGAGGATGCGACAAAGGCTCAAATTTATCAATCAGTATGTATGGTTGTCCGTGATATGTTGACACAAACCCGTGTTGATTTCAAAAAGCAAGTTAGAGAAAAGAACGAAAAGCAAGTCTATTATATGTCAATGGAATTTTTGCTTGGCCGTTCACTCCGCAATCACATTTTTAATATGGGCATTCAGACAGAAGTTGAGAAAGCAGTTATTGATTTAGGGTTTAATATGGATGAAATCTATGCGTTTGAACCCGACGCCGGTCTAGGAAACGGTGGACTTGGCAGACTAGCGGCGGCGTATATGGACTCATTGACTTCACTAGGTTATGCGGCAAGCGGCTTTTCGATTATGTATGACTACGGCATCTTTAAGCAAGTTATTGTTGATGGCTGGCAGCTTGAGCAACCCGATGAATGGCTTAAAATGGGCGGTGTTTGGTTGAATCCGCGTATGGAAGACATCTATGAAGTTAACTTCAGCGGCACCGTGGAAGAAAATTGGGAAGACGGCAAGCTTAAGGTGTCCGTGAAAAATCCTATGACAGTTTTGGCTGTCCCGTACGACCTTAATGTGTCGGGATATGACACTCAAGCGGTAAACAGACTTAGATTGTGGTCTTCAAAAGCGCCTATGGATTTCGATATGAATATGTTTTCCAAGGGCGAATATGTCAAAGCAATGGCGGCAAAAGCAATGGCGGAAAGTATTTCCAAAGTGCTGTATCCTGCAGACGACCATTTTGAAGGCAAATCCTTGCGCTTAAAACAGCAGTATTTCTTTGTTTCCGCATCCATACAAAGCATAATAAAACGGCATTTGAAAACCAATCCGAATTTAGACAATTTATCGGAATGTGTTGCTATACATATCAATGATACGCACCCAACTCTTTGTATTCCCGAGCTTATGCGTATTCTGCTTGATAAATACGACTATTCGTGGGAACAAGCGTGGGAAATCACGACTGCTACCATATCTTATACAAACCATACTGTGATGGCGGAAGCGCTTGAAAAATGGCCGCAATCGTTGTTTGAGAGTTTGTTGCCGAGAATTTTCCAAATAGTCAACGAGATAAATCAGCGTTTTTGCAAGGAACTTTGGAGTTTTTACCCCAACGATTGGGATAAGGTAAGCGCAAATGCGATACTGTCGCATACACAAATTAAAATGGCTAACCTTTGCCTTGCAACTTCACATACCATTAACGGTGTTTCAAAACTGCATAGCGAAATATTGAAGAATGATGTCTTCAACGATTACTACCGTATGCACCCCGAAAAGTTCACAAATGTAACTAACGGCATTACACATCGCCGCTGGGTATGTCAGGCTAATCCGCTTTTAGCTGATTTTATCTGCGACCTTATAGGTGATAAGTGGAAGAAAGAACCCGAAACACTTCAAAGATTGTTGAAATTCCAAGGCGATAACTCAGCTTTAGAAAGACTGGCTGAAATCAAATTAAAGAATAAGGAAAAACTTGCAAAATTTATCCAAACAACAAATGGCGTAACTGTTGATCCTAATTCAATTTTTGATGTGCAGGTAAAGAGATTGCACGAATATAAGCGTCAACTGCTAAATGCTATACACATACTTGATTTGTATTACCGCATTAAGGAAAACCCGAATGTTGACATTGAACCGCACACATTTATTTTTAGCGCGAAAGCGGCGAGTGCATACTATATGGCGAAACAAATTATCCGCTTAATTTATATGATTGGCCAAGTTGTCAATAACGATCCCGATGTAAAGAACAGAATTAAGGTTGTTTTCCTTGAAAACTACAGCGTTACGCTTGCAGAAAATATTATGCCCGCATCAGAGGTTTCCGAACAAATTTCTCTTGCAGGAAAAGAAGCATCTGGCACGGGTAATATGAAGTTTATGATTAACGGCGCAATCACTATCGGCACAATGGACGGCGCTAATGTGGAGATCCATGAGGAAGTGGGCGATGAAAACATTTTCTTATTCGGCCTTTTAGCGGATGAAGTCAAACAACTATTTGCGCAAGGCTACAATCCAACACAGTATTATAGAGATAATTATTCGCTTAAGCGTGTTATAGACAACTTGCGCGCAGGTATCGGTGGCTCAACATTCACCGAGATTGCCGACAGTTTGACCTTTGGAAGAAGCGGACAGGCAGATTGCTTTATGGTTTGCGCGGATTTCGAGTCCTATAAGCAGGCGCAGGAAAGATTGGTTACAGCATACCGCGATAAAGAGCGTTGGAACAGAATGTCAATTTACAACATCGCAAAAGCAGGATATTTTGCCGCCGACCGCTCCGTCAAAGAATATGCGAGCAGAATTTGGGAAATCAAACCTATTGTTTAGTTAAGCTTCGAGCAATAATCATAGATAAGCAATAATATTAAGGGGAAGCAGTTTAGAGTAATTATAATAAAGTAGGCAAAACTTGAATTTCAATCCACTTTTGAACAAACGACCTTATGGCGCGGCCGTTTCGGGACAACAGATAACAATTACATTCTCTCTTGATATCTCTTTAGGTATCAAGAGGTTTTTTGTTGTTTTGAGAAAGGATGACGAGCAAGTCCGCTTGGAACTTAAAAAAACGAATGTACTTCACGACGAAGCCATATATGAGATAGAATTTCGTATTGACGAGTGGGGTATTTGGTTCTATCGTTTTGAGGGCGAAACCGAGGGCGGAATTTTATATTTCGGGCAGGGTGATGACGGTTGCGCGATTAGTGGCGAATGGTTGCCCGAATGGCAACTGAATGTCATTAAACACGAATACGACACGCCGCGATTTGCTAAGGGTGGTTTGATTTATCATCTGTTTGCCGACCGTTTTTGCCGTGGCGGAAACCGTAAACTTAACAAACGCGGCAGTTTCCACGAAAATTGGTATGAAGCTCCCGAAGTTGCAGAAGATGATAAGGAATATCGCGCTGATGACTTTTTTGGCGGCGATATAGAGGGAATAATTTCCAAACTAGATTATTTGAAATCATTAGGAGTTACGATAATTTATCTTTCACCGATTTTTGAGGCGGCTTCAAACCATCGCTACGACACGGGGAATTATTTCAAAATTGACGAGTTGTTCGGAGATGAAGAAAGTTTCAAAAATTTGATTGAAAAATGCAAATCGCTAGGGATGGAAATTATGCTTGACGGCGTTTTCAACCACACGGGTAGCAACAGCATTTACTTTAATAAGAACGGGCACTATGATAGCATAGGCGCCTATCAAAGCAAGGACTCGCCCTATTATGATTGGTATTACTTCATTGATTACCCCGAAGAATATCATTCTTGGTGGGGTTGTACGGTTGTGCCAACAGTAAACAAAAATGCGCCGGGCTACCGCGAAATGATACTTGGAAAGGGCGGAGTTATAGAAAAGTGGACTAAACTCGGCGTGAAAGGCTGGCGACTAGATGTTGTGGACGAACTCCCCATTGATTTTGTGGACGACCTCCGCAAATCAATCAAATCCGTAGATCCCGATTGCCTTATGTTAGGAGAAGTTTGGGAAGACGCGACCACAAAGATAAGTTATGATTTGTGGCGGCCATATTTTTTCGGTGATCAGCTTGACAGCGTAACAAATTATCCTTTTAAGCGTGCGATATTAAAATATGCGTTAAACGGTAATGTTTTAGAATTCAAAAAAAATGTTGTAAGTATTTTGCAAAATTATCCTAAATGTTCGCTTGATGTGCTTTTGAATATGATTGATTCACACGACACAGTGCGCGCGCTAAACACGCTCTCTGAATATCCTATTGAAGGATTAACAAAAAAAGAGAGAGCAAAAGTTGAGGTTTGCGGTCAATATTTGGAAACGGCAAAGCGCAGGCTGAAACTTGCCGCCGTTTTGCAGTATTCATTGCCGGGAATTCCCTGCCTTTACTATGGCGATGAAGCGGGGCTTAGCGGATACGAAGATCCAATCAACCGCAAAACTTATCCTTGGGGTAATGAAGACAAAGAACTTTTGAATTTTTACAAAAAACTAGGTCAAATACGCGTAGATTTAACGGAAGAACTACAAGGCGAAACCTACTTTTCTAATGACAACGATATTCTTGTGATGAAGCGTTTTGCAGGGAAAAAATTGCTGACCGTTGCTGTCAACAATTCTGCGGAAAGCAAAAGCAGAAAGTTAAGCTATGATTATATTGATGTATTCAACGATATTGAACTGAAAAAAGGTACAGTCAAAATACCGCCGTACAGCTTTTTAATTTTGAAAAAGAAGTAGAAATCTTGCCTATTTGAATGTAAAAATTGCCTCTTTACTTTAGTTTGAAAATATTGTATAATACTTGCAACTGGATTATAGGAGAAAACTATGAAGAAAAACCCTGAGCTGGTACAAAATTCTGAAAATATTTCCTCTGAGGAAACAATCAACACGCAAAACATAAGCGAAACCGCGGACAAAAAGCCCTTAAAGCTGAATTATCCTCAAACCATAAAGGTCGGTTTCGCTTTTGCAATTATTATGCTGTTTTGGACGGCGTACGATTTTGTGGTCCCACTTCTTTTGGAAAACGCATACGGTCTTTCCAATATGATGAGAGGCCTTATTATGGGACTTGACAATTTGCTTTCGCTGGTTTTGCTTCCGCTTTTCGGCAAGTTGTCCGATAAGTCGAAAGGAAAACTTTTCAAAAAGTGGGGAAGAAGAACTCCGTTTATCGTGTTTGGCACGATAGCCGCGGTTGTACTTATGGTGTTCGTTCCGATTTCCGCGCAAAAGCAACTTGAGCGTTCCACAGTTGTCAGAGCGGAGTACGAAACGCAACTCAATGATGAAGAGTTTATGAATAGCACTTTGTCAATGTTTTATCAAAAAGCCGAAGAAGGCACTCCCAAGTATTGCGACCTCACATTCCTTAAAATGAACGGATTATCCAAAACTGAGTATATAGCAATTAGGTTCGACAATAAACTTGAAACGAAAAGCGGATTTTTAGGAACCGGTTCTAAGACATATTTATATGACGGAGAGGAAGTTGCACTCACCGACATCATAGGCGGAAAGACTGTTGAACAAATCAAAAATTCGAATGCCCAGTACGACAAATATGTAAAATCGGGTATGACAACTTTGGTTTCGGAAAAAGTTAACGAAAGAGCTATAAGCAGTCCCGAGGGCATAAACAGCTTGATTACTTATATGGTTGTTTTGTTGTTCACTCTTATTGCTATGGCGACTTTCCGCTCACCTGCGGTCGCGCTTATGCCCGATGTAACACCAAAGCCTTTGCGTTCGCAGGGCAATGCAATGATAAACCTTATCGGCGGAGTAGGCGGCGCAATAGCATTTTTAATTTATACCGTTGTTCTGTTTGGCGACAGTCTTAAAAACTATATCTTTATATTCGGAGCCGTTGGCGCGGGAATGTTGCTTTTGCTCATCTTCTTCCTACTTTTAGTCAAAGAGAGAAAGTTAGTTGACAAATGTAATAATATTTGTGAGGACTACGGAATTACCGATGCGGATGAAGAAAAACTTGAACTTGCAAAGATTGGCGGAGCAAAGGAAGCGGAGGGCAGTCTTGCCGTTGTGGCAGAAACTCCCGCTGACGGAGCGATAGATGTTGGAGCAGAACAATTTGCAAGCAAAGGCGGTAAACCTTCCTTCAATGACAGAATCGAAGCTAAATTTAACGCTAAATATGCAAACCTTTCTCAAGAGGAGAGGAGAGTTAAACTCGCTAAGGCAAAAAACTTGAGTTTTATTTTGATACTTGCATCAATCTTTATGTGGTTTATGGGCTATAACGCGGTTTCATCAAACCTTTCAATTTATTGCGTAAAGGCATTGAACTTAAAGCCTAGTGTAGCATCCATTATCTCGGGCGTTTCTATGGGCGTCAGCGCAATCGCCTTTATCCCTGTCGGAATGCTTGCCGTGAAAATTGGAAGAAGAAAGTCGATTATGTTAGGCTTCGGATTGGCAACAATTTCATTTATTCTTTTAGCCACTTCCCTTATCGCAAATGCCGAAGTCGAAATTGCCAAAGCAGCGTTATTCTCATTGTTCTATCTTATTGCAGGTTTTGGACTTATTATTGCTAATGTCAACACTTTCCCGATGGTAGTTGAACTTGCCAAAGCTGAGGATGTGGGAAAATATACTGGTTTTTACTACACAGCCACAATGAGCGCGCAGGCAATTACACCGTTTCTCGCGGGCGCAATTATGGATAAATGGGGCAATGCTTCGCTGTTTGCTTATTCCGCTGCTTGTATCGTTATCGCAATTGTGATTATGATATTTGTCCGCTATGGCGACAGCATGCAAATTCCTAAGGGCAAAAAGCTTAATAAAGAAGAGAAAAAGCAAGTTATGCTTGATGCAATGGACAGCGCAGACTAAAGTCTTAGCACACATAAATTGCTACTTCGAAATTTATTTAGTTGTTAGAATTTGAAATTAGAAATTAAATTTAATATTATATTTAAGCCAAATTATAGCACAACACAAAATGTTGTGCTATAATTTTATTAAAAGCACTATCTGTGGAATTTTTGACTTAATCAACGCATAGAATACTATACGATATAGGTGGAATATGGCAAAACGAAACTCAAAGAGTATTAAGCTTAGCAGAAAGAGCGCAAAGAAAATTTTGATTATTGCCGTAGTCGTGGTTTTGGTTTTAGCAATAACGGTAGGAATTATTTATTGGCAAAAACCCGATATGTTTTGGGAAGGATATGCTTGGGTTCAAAATGTTTTTAATCCTAAAGAAACGACCAATAATACTTTGGTACTTGGCGAGGGCGAACTGCAGGTGCATTTCATTGATGTGGGGCAGGGCGACTGCATTTTGATTTTACTTCCTGACGGCAAAAC
>DATESK010000129.1:0-5716 GCA_035270865.1 Clostridia bacterium
TTTTTAATTTAGCAACAAATTACATTAGATTTTTATAGATTTTTATCTTTACATAAATTCAACAAGATTTCTATTTTAGCGCAAAAGGCGTAACTTGGTAGACATAATAGTTCAACCAATTATAAAACAGCAAATTTGCAGTTGACTTCCAACTCATATTTACGCGTTTTGAACCGCCGATAAAGTAATTTCTTGGCGCATCAATGTCAAGTCCCTTATCTAAATCCCGCAAATACTCGGATTTCAATGTATCACGGTCATATTCGCTATGTCCCGTCAAAAAGAATTTCTTGTTGTCGTGTGTTTTGATAATTGCTATTCCGTTTTCTGAACCTTCTGCTAAAATTTTAAGTTCTTTTGTTTCGCGAACCGCGTTTTCATCAATACGAGTGTGGCGCGAATTCGGGATATAGAAAACATCGTCCATTCCCTTTAACAGCATATCGTGCTGCACATTTGCCGTGGTGGGAAAAACGCCGAACAACTTCTTTTCAAGCGGTAATTTTTTTATACCAAAATGATGATAAAGTGCAGCTTGTGCGCCCCAGCATATATAAATCGTGCTTGTAACCTTTTTGTCCGCAAAGTCCATTATTTCCACAAGTTCGTTCCAATAAGCAACATCTTCGAACTCCAGCGTTTCAACAGGCGCGCCCGTGATTATCATTCCGTCAAACTTCCTTTGCTTTACTTCCTCCAAATTGCAGTAGAACTTTTGCATATGGTCAACAGAGGTGTGTGTCGGCGTGTATGATGCGGTGTTTATAAAAGTAATTTTAATCTGCAACGGCGAATTTGATAGCAGTCTTACAAGCTGAGTTTCTGTTTCCACTTTTGTGGGCATTAGATTCAAAATCGCAATTTCAATAGGACGAATATCCTGCTTTCCAGCACGGTTTTCATCCATTACGAAAATCTTTTCTTTTTTCAGGCTGTCGTAAGCCGGTAAATCTTTTGGTATAATAATTGGCATTATTTTATCCTTTTGCAAAACGCAATTTTAGCATTGCAATATTAGTTCTCTACAAAATTTTGGTTAATTTATATAGATGCAAGTGCGGATTCAATATCGGCAAGTATGTCCTCAATGCTTTCAATGCCGATTGACAAGCGCACAAGGTTGTTTGGTATTCCGCATTCAATAAGTTCGTTATCACTAAGTTGACGATGCGTTGTCGATGCAGGATGAAGCACACAGCTTCTTGTGTCGGCAATATGCGTAACAATTTTTATCATCTTCAACGCTTCCATAAATTTGCACGCTTTTTCTTTTCCGCCTTTTATTCCCACGGCAACCATTCCGCTAAAACCGCCCTTGAAATATTTTTGTCCCACTTCGTGGAATTTATCGTTTTCAAGTCCTGGGTAGCGCACCCATTCAACTTTAGAATGTTTTTCAAGCATTTTTGCAACTGAAAGCGCGTTTTGGCTGTGGCGTTCCATTCTAAGTTCAAGTGTTTCCGAACCGAGATTTGTGAGATAGGCATTAAATGGACTCATTTGCGCGCCTATATCTCTCATATACTGCATTCTTGCTTTAAGAACATATGCGGCAGCTCCGCCTTCTTCAATGTAGACTGTGCCGTGGTAGCTAGGGTCGGGCGTATAAAAATCCTTAAACCGCGGATTATCTTTCCACTCAAAGTTACCTGCGTCAACAATTATTCCGCCCACACAGCTTGCGTGTCCGTCAAGGTACTTTGTGCTTGAATGAACCACAATATTGACTCCGTGTTCAAAAGGGCGTACTAAAATAGGAGTTGCCAAAGTATTGTCAACAATAAACGGAATTCTATGTTTTTTGCATATATTTGCATATCGGTCAAAATCCAAAACATCCATTGACGGATTTGCAATAGTTTCCCCGAAAACAAGTTTTGTTCTGTCATCAATGAGCGACTCAATTTGTTTGTCAGTCATTTTTGCACTTATAAAACGGGTCTCAATACCCAGTTTTGGTAGAGTAGTCGAAAACAAATTATATGTTCCGCCATATATGGTAGAAAGACTCAAAATATTGTCGCCAGCAGTTGCAACTGTCAACACGGCAAATAATGTCGCGCTCATTCCGCTAGAACATGCCATTGCGCCTACTCCGCCTTCAAGCATTGCCATCTTCTCTTCAAATGCCGCAACGGTAGGATTAGAAATCCTCGAATAGATATGTCCGCACTTTGGTGAATCAAATAAGAATGCAAGCTGCTCTGCGGTGTCATAGGTATAGGTTGTACTTTGATATAACGGCAATACTCTAGGGTCACCGTTTTTAGGGTTGTATGCACCTTGCACACATTTTGTACCAATTTTCATAAAAACCTCCAGCTAATGCTTTGTCTATGTACTAAAATTTTTATATACTTTTTCTTCCTATTTTACAGTCATATAAGTTGTCAAAACATTTTTGCAATCATTAAGTTTGTTTGTTGTTTTTCAACTTTTAGTTAGTATATTGTTTGAACTCAAGCAAGTTCATTTGTTTACACTCATTAAGTTATAACACCTTATCTTGTATTAAATTCTTTTTTTACGCGCTCAACCGTCCGTTTTTCTTCGCGTATCTTGATTGCCGCTCTCTTATCGTGCAGTTCTTTACCTTTGCACAGTCCGAGTTCAATTTTTACCAACGCTTCCTTAAAATACATTCTAAGCGGAACTAAGGTGTACCCTTTTTGGTCTACTTTAGCTTTGATTTTGATAATTTCACATCTATTCAACAGTAATTTGCGTGTTCTGCGAGCGTCAACATTAAAGAAACTTCCCTTTTCATACGGCGCAATATGTGCACCCATCAAAAATACTTCTTTACTCTTTATAATTGCATAACTATCTTTAAGATTTACCTCGCCAAGCCTTATTGATTTAACTTCAGAACCGACAAGCACTATGCCCGCCTCGTAAGTTTCTTCCACAAAGTAATCGTGGTATGCTTTTTTGTTTGTTGCAATATTCTTTTCCATTATTTGTTTATTATACAATACGGAGACTTTATATACTAGTGTTTTTGTTGTTTTTTTGCGTCTAATTTTCCCGATAAAATGCTCATAACATTTTTCCAACAATTTCGATAAACGCTTTTGCAAAAATTTGTTACTTTAGATAAGCAAACATTCGATTATTCAAGCCACAAATAATTGCAAATTTGAAATAAAAAAGGCGACCTAAGTCGCCTTCAATTTTTTCACTAAATTTATTTGTTCCTAAGCCACAACACCAACATCAATAAGTGAGATTATAAAGTAGATGACCGATGTTATAATGAGTAGAGCAAATATGAAATATGTGATTTTCTTTAAGCGACTTTCAGCAGATTTAGCTTTGTTTCTGCCATAAAAGGTGTCCGTTGCGCCAGTTATAGCTCCGATATTATCGTTAGTTCCCTGTTGCATCATAACGATAACTATCATAGCAATAGCAGCAATCACCATCACAATCATTAACGCGATTTTGACGGCGACTTGAGTGTCATAAGTCATATTTGTGCTGTTAGGTATTCCTGACAGAATGTAGTTTAGACTGTTTATCATATTAGATTGAGTCTCCAATTGTTTATTAGCATTAGAATTTTAACATAGTACCTATAAAATTACAAGCATTTTATCGACATTTCAATAAAAATTAAACCTTTAGGGTATTGAATTATAAATTTTAATGTAGTATAATTCAGCAATGAGGAATTATGAGAGGCATAACTGACGAACTAAATTCCAAAATGACAGCAAATGAATTTTTCCGCATCTTCCTTAACCGTTCAGGCTTAATGATGAAAAAAAATGTTATTGTTGTCGTTTCGGTAATCGCAGCAGTGATTACTTGCTTTTTTGTGCCTCCAGATAAAGAATATTTGGGTTACATACAATACAAAACGATTTTTTGCTTGCTTGCGCTTATGATGTTGGTCGTTGCAATCAAAAATACTAAAGTATTCAAAATTTTAGCTGTTTTAGTTCTAAAACGCGTAAAAAATATGCGCGTACTCGTTACATTCTTAGTTTTTTTGCCGACAATTTTGGCTATGGTTATCACAAACGATGTCGCGATTTTGACCTTTGTCCCTTTTTCTATTGTGTTGCTTCAAATGGCACATAAGGAAAATTATCTACCTAAAGTACTAATCCTAATTTCGCTTGGTTGTAACCTCTCACCCGTTTTGTCGCCCATAGGTACGGCTCAAAATCTTTTCTTCTTCGATTACTACAGTCTTTCGCCCTTATGGTTTGCGGCGAATTTATGGCCGCTTGCAGTTGCAGGCGGCGGCGCAATTCTAATTTGTTGTTTGCTCACCAAAAAGGAATCAATTCAACCTATCGACACAGGACGCCACGCCCTTCCAAAGGGCAAACTTGCTTTGTATTTTGCACTTTTTTTGGTTGTGATACTGGCGATTTTTGATTTTGTTGAAACGGTGCATATTTACTATATCGCTGTACCGCTTGTTATTGTTTCTCTTTTGATTTTTGATAGAAGTGTTTTTAAGCACACCAAATATTCTGTTATTGTTATGTTTATCGCTTTCTTCATCCTTGCGGGCAATTTGTCAAGAATAGAAATTGTCAACAAATTTTTGACGGGTCTTTTAGCAGGCAACGAGTTTTTCTTGACTGTTGGACTTGCACAGCTAACTTCAAACACAACTACCGCACTATTGTTTGCTAAGTTCACAACAAATCATTACGCTTTCATAACGGGTGCATGCGTGAGTAAATTTGGAAGTCCTGTTGCTACGATGTCGAACTTTATGATAACAAAAATGTATTCTAAGTATGACATTCAAAAAACATTCACTAAAAAGTTTTACTTAGCTCAATTTGCTTTTCTTGCGCTACTTTTCGGCACGGGCTTGATAATGATATTTTTTTTGCAACCGTTTCAAGTAAGAATTTAGTATAAACTCCATATTCAATAACAATATTGAAAACCTTAATTAGATAAAAAAATTTAACACACAAAGTCTTGAAAACATCGCACTAACATCCGCGATGTTTTCTGCATATAATAGAGCAAAAGTTCGGAGGCATTATGGATATAACAAATTTTGCAAGTGAATTACCTTACCCAGAGATAATCTCATCTAACAATTTACACGACGCTAAACTGCTTATGCCCGACTATTCGGGACAAAACGGAGAACTTACCGCAATACTTACATATTCTTATCAATCTTATATCAGCTGGCAAAACGATGAATTCGCAGACATCTTAGAAAAGATTGCAACAGTCGAAATGCACCACCACGAAATGCTTGGAAAAACTATTTTTAAGCTAGGCGGCTACCCTGTTATGGGCGGACGGAATTACTGGAACGGAAGCTATGTCAACTACACCATTGAACCTAAGCGGTTTTTGGAAAATAATATTGCGGCGGAGGAAACGGCAATATTGAACTATGAACGCACCCTGCTCAATCTTAGCGAAGAACAAGTTAAGCTGCTTATTGAACGCATAATTTTGGATGAAGAAATCCATATAAAAGTTTTTAGGTCTTTGTTAAAACAAATGGACGATTAGCATTGTTTGCAATAATAGCCAAAATGAATTTTGCATACTATTTTGAATTTTGCTAAATTTATTGAGTTCTAATAATTTGAATTTTGCTAACATAAAAAGCGCATCGCAAGATGCGTTTTTTTATTACTTTCAAAACAAATTTGTTGAGAAAAGTCAATTTAATATGCTAATTTCTTGGATAAAAAATCTTCTTTTATCTTTTCAGCTAAGG
>DATESK010000130.1:0-8441 GCA_035270865.1 Clostridia bacterium
ATATTTGTGAGGTAATTCATGACAAGTAAAAGAAAACTGATTATTTCAATTTTTGCGCTTGCAATAATAATCGTAATATTCTTTGGTTCGGTAACTCTTTGTTCTTATGCAATACCCAAAAAAGCAATAATAATATTGCCGGGATTGTTTGCAAGCGGACTATATAATACAGAAACGGGCAAAATGGTGTGGGATCCGTTTGACGGATTAGAAGAAATCGCTTTTAGCGACCTTATGCAAAACGGTGATATAAATCTTCAAGGCGTGCTTAATTTGCTAGGCGAGGAATGTGTCGGTAAAGAGCTTGGAAGGCTTATGGACAATGATAATTACGGTGCATCAGACAGTATATTTAATAATATAGCTATGAATGAGGATGGAACGCCAAAGGTTCCAACAGTAAAACCCGTGCCGTGGAACAGCGAAAGTAGACTTAGGTACGGAGTGGTGAACGCGCAAAAAGGAATGCAGGAAACTTTGGAAGCTGAATACGGTAGTGAATACGATGTGCAAGTTTTCAACTATGATTTTAGAGCCGACAGCCGCGTCAACGGTAGACTTTTAGAAGAATACATAAATGCGCAGGGTTATAGCGAAGTAATTTTAGTTTCCCACAGCAACGGCGGCGAAGTTGCGGCGACATTCCTTGGAAGAAGTCAAGAAAACAGAAACAAAGTGAGCAAATATATAAGCTATGATTCTCCCTACCTTGGCGCTTTTGCAGCTCTTGGGACTTTGGAAAATCTCGACAATATGGTTGAAGGCGTGGTACAAGCCTTAAACGATGCAGGCAATCCTTTAGGTCTTGCAGATGATGTGCAGCAAATATTTGATAATCAATTCAAGCAGGTCGCAAATATGTGGACAGTATACCAACTGTTGCCTTCATATGACCTTTTGAAACTTAATTACGGCGGAGAGAGTTTTAAGATATTCGTTGACGATGTGGAACAGGTTTTTAATAGTGAACAGGAATTGTATGAGTTTTATTGCAGCAGACCTTGGGCAAAAATGTCCAACGGTGAGTTGCGCCCGCCTATGGTTGAATGGTTGGACTACATCAACTCGATGAAAGTAACAATGCCGGACGGAACAAAGGTGCATTCTACAACTTTGGTTGACACTACTTATTTCTCAGGAAAAGGAATAAATTCAGTCAATCAAATATATTTCAAGACACAGGGCGATAGCTTTGTGGAAGAAAAAGAGAAGAATGTCTTTTCACTCGATTCAGACGGTACGGTTTTACTTGCATCAGCGACAGCGGGTGTAACCGATTCGAGCAAGATAGTATCGCTTGAATACGCCGACCACTATGCTTTTGTTACCGCTTATGACGAAATAGCGGCGCAAAAGACAATAGAACTTATCAATAAGAGCAGACCTTGGTATGACTTGCTGTGGAACTTTTAAAAGACCGTAATGCGAGATGAGTATGCCTTTTGAAATCCAATAATAAAAGATTATAACTTTTAGATCAATAATAAAAGGTTGTAACTTTTAAGATAATCAAAAAAGATTATAACTTTAAGATAATCAAAAAAAAATGTAAAAGACCAATAAAAAAGCTGTTGAAATTTTCAACAGCTTTTTTGGTTATCATTGTATTAAATTTGGTTCGAAGTATTAAATAATACCTGCGCCAAACAATGCCATTAAGACAAAGTAGATGATAAAGATACCTGTGCAACCCCACATAATAGGATGAATTTCCTTGATTTTGCCTGTGCAGACTTTGACCAAAACATAGAAAATAAAGCCAAATGCGATACCGGTTGAAATGCTGTAAGAAAGACCCATTAAAATGCCAGCAAAGAAAGCAGGGATAGCTTCCGTTAAGTCTGACCAGTTGATTTCCTTAAAGCTTGAAAGCATCATAACACCGACAACGATGAGGGCAGGTGCTGTTGCGGCTGACGGAACAATTCCAATAACAGGAGAGATGAATATGCAGATGAAGAAGAAGATTGCGGTGAAAACTGATGTTAGTCCTGTGCGTCCACCTGCTTCGATTCCTGCTGCGCTCTCAACATAGGTTGTTGTGTTTGATGTTCCAAATATTGCGCCGACTGATGTCGCGATTGAGTCCGCAAACAAAGCCTTTTCCATTTTTGTCTTAAAGCCTTTGCCATTTTCGACAGCAGTCAAATCTTCATCGGTGAAGATTCCGCTCTTTCTGCCTGTGCCGATAAATGTTCCGATTGTGTCGAAAGTATCAGTCAAGCTGAATGCGAAGATTGCAAGAATTGCCATCGGGATTTTTGCTACTGAGCTAAAGAGTGAGCCAAAACCGTCTTTTGTGAAGATAACGCCGATTGTTGTTCCAAGTTCTTTGAACGGTGTGGCAATATCCCAACCTGCTCCAAGTCCTGCAACATTTGTAATACCCATAGGAATACCGATGATTGTTGTTGCGATAATTCCAATAAGGATTGCGCCCTTAACTTTTAAGAGAAGAAGAACGACTGTAATAACTAAACCGATAAGAGCAAGAACTGGCACGAGAGTCGAAAAACTTGTGATTGCAGGAACTGCGCCAAATTCGATTCCGCCAACATTCAACAAGCCGATATAAGCGATGAAAACACCGATACCGCCGCCGATTGCGTTTTGTAAACCCTTAGGAATTGCTTTGATGATATACTTTCTAACTTTGGTTACGGTAATCAAAATGTTGATTAGTCCGCAAATAAAGACCAGCGTCAAAGCCTCTTGCCAGGAAAATCCTAAGCTGAAGCACACGGTGTAGGTAAAGAATGCGTTGAGTCCCATACCAGGTGCGACTGCGTAAGGAACATTTGCGAAAAGTCCCATAAACAATGTGCCGATAACAGTAGCGAATATGGTTGCGAGGAAAACTGCTCCCACAGGCATACCTGTTGCCGATAGAATGCTTGGATTTACGAAAATAATGTAAACCATAGCAAAGAAAGTTGTTGCGCCCGCTAACAGTTCCTTTCCAAAAGTAGTGTTGTTCTCGGCTAGTTTGAAGAACTTGTCGAGACGCGGCATAGCCATTTTTGTGCCCATTTGTACCTCCACGATAAATGTTTTTATACTATCATTAGTATCAAAAAAGACGGTCGGGTTTTGTTCCTACCGCCTTAAAAATACAAATTGAAAAAAAGTCAACAAGAAAACTCAATTCAATCATATCTTTAACCAATAGTCAGAGCGTTATGGCGTTCTGGTAGAAACTTAGGAGCCGATTCTCCTTATTATATTGGTAATATATATAAAAACAAAAAACTATTAGAAGGTTGTTGTTTTTAATACTCATACATATTACATTTTTAGAAATTTTCTGTCAATTAAAAAGTCGACCTTAAAAGACATAAATCGATATTTTTTTTACAATTTGTATTAGTAAAAAAAAATTGGTTAGCGGAATTGAATTTTTCACAGTCGTAAAATTGCGCTTATATTGAAATTGCAGAAAATTGAAATTGCGCTTAAATTGAAATTGTAGAAAGTTGAAAAGAAAGCAAAACAATTAAAAAAGCGGTATCAAGTACCGCTTTTTTTCATATTTGATTTTCTGCAATATTGCTCAAATCATTCTAGAAATCATTGATAACATCGCTTGCAAGACCTTTTAATTGCTCTTACAATCTTTCTAAATACTTAAGCCTATATTTTGCTCAAAACATCATTTAGTGTTTCGGCAGCGTTGCCTAAGTATAGGTACACGCCTTCCTCTTTAGTGTAAAGCGGATTTTGCACGCCCGCGTAGCCTGGTTTTGTGTCGTAATTAAAGATGAAAACATTTTTGCATTTATCGACATTGAGTACGGGCATCCCGTATATTGGCGTTCCCACAGCTTCACGCGCGGCAGGGTTCAAGACATCGTTTGCGCCCACAACCACCGTTAAATCTGCTGTTGCAAATTCATCGTTTATGTCGCTCATTTCATAGAGGTCTTCATAGTCCACATTTGCTTCGCAAAGCAAAACATTCATATGACCAGGCATTCTGCCTGCAACAGGATGTATTGCGTATTTGACTTTTGCGCCTTTTGTAACCAACTTGTCGGCTAGTTGTTTCACAAGGTGCTGCGCTTGTGCGATAGCCATTCCGTATCCTGGAACGATGATTACATTCTTTGCATTGTTCAAAACTGTAATTGGATCCTCTTTGGGCTTGACTTCTTTATCTGTGTTATCCGCTTTTGTGGTAGGAACAGCGTCTTTTGTGGTCTGTTGTTCTTTTCCGCTCCCTGATGTTTTTCCCAAAAGTATGTCCATAAGATGGCGATTGATTGCTTTGCACATTATCTGTGTGAGTAGGAGTCCGCTTGCGCCCACGATACCGCCGACAGCAACAAGAAGGATGTCGCCTATGGCAAGTCCTGCGATTGCGCCTGCGACACCGCTCAAGCTATTTAAAAGGGAGATTGTGATTGGCATATCCGCGCCCCCGACTCTGATGCTGAAAAGGATTCCAAATGCAGATGAGAGCAAAATGTTAAGAACAAGCATTATCCACATATAGCTCATTGGCATAACGCCCGTCGATACTAAAACTGTAGATAGAATTATAACTGCAAGCAATCCTATAAGTTTGGCTGAGGTTAGTGCTTGATGCCCGCGTAATACAATCGGTTTTTGGGGAAGCAGTCTATGAAGTTTTCCTGCCGCAACCAAACTTCCGAACAAAGTAATAATACCGATAGCAAGAGCGAGTCCAGAGGTTGTGAGTGAGAAAGCATCTAAGCCCGCTCCGATACCCATTAGCGCGAATGCGCCAACTATTGCGCTTGCGCCGCCGCCAAGTCCGTTTAGGAGAGCGACTATTTCGGGCATTTCAATCATCTTTGCTCGGATACTTAGTATAAATCCCAAAATTGCGCCGACTGCAATTCCAATATAAAGAACCCAGCTCGGGAAAATTTGGTTGTAGATGAGGACTAAGACGATTCCAAGCGCCATACAAACCGCGCTGATTTTGTTTCCCAAAACCGACAGTTTGACTTTGCTCATAAGAAAAATGCCTAACAATACTCCTACTGCGAGCAAGGTGCATAGTGCGTAATAGATGTACGGATTGAAGAAGGGTTTGCCTATTGTTTCTAAAAACAGTGCGCTCATTTTTTGTTACCCCCGTCTTTTTTTACAATCATACGCAACATTTTGTGAGTTACTGAAAATCCTCCCACTACATTTATCATTGCGAGAATTATAGCTATACAGCCGATAATTGCTCCTGCAATCGCATTCCAATCCTTGATTGCTAGTGCCGTTGCGGTGAGCGCGCCTAAGACTGTAATACCGCTTAGAGCATTCATACCTGACATTAGTGGAGTATGCAAAAGACTGGGAACATTGTTTATAAGTAGGTAACCCACAATGGTTGCCACAACAAACACGCCCAGTAAAATACCCTGCATTAGCGTCATAATTATTCCTCCAAATTGTGATTATAGGTTTGGCTATTAAATAGCCAAACCTATTAAATCTGCCAAAAGGCAGGGACTATTTGATACCCATTGCTTCTTTTGCGCCTGCGTGGACAAGTTGTCCATCAATGCAAACTAAAATGCTGGCGACTATCTCATCCTCGCGGTCGAGAACGATTTTGTTGTCTTTTGCAAGGTAGGCAAACAGATTGTAAATATTGTGCGCAAACATCCAAGTTGAGCTTGTTGGAAGCAATCCTGGAATGTTTTTGATACCTTGACAGACGACATCGTGAATAGTTTCAATTGCTCCGGGAGGCGTGACTGAACAGTTGCCACCTTGGTCAATGGAAATATCAATAATTGTGGAACCCGCTTTCATTGAAGCGACCATTTCGTCTGTAATAAGTATAGGAGCTTGTTTGCCTAAAAGAAGTGCAGAACAGAAAATTATATCTGAGTTTTTGACGGCTTCCGAAAGATTTGCGCGCTCTTTTGCAAGCCATTCATCTGACAGCTTGTTTGCGTGTTTTCCGTCCGGACTGACTGCAATTTCAACAGGTACACCCGTTTCAACTATTTTTGCGCCAAGAGATTTTGCCTGTTCGTTTGCGTCAGGTCTAATATCGGCGGAATAGACAACTGCGCCAAGGGATTTCGCGGTGGCAACAGCTCTTAAACCTGCTACACCTGTGCCTATAACTAAAACGCTGGACGGCCTAATCATACCGACCGCAGAACCAATCATAGGGCAGAATTTTGGAATAGCGTTTGCCGCCATAAGCATTCCTTTATAGCCTGCGCAAGTGCTCATTGAGGATAGCGCGTCCATATTTTGTGCGCGGGATATGCGCGGAACGCCGTCAAGCGTCAAGGCTATAATGCCTTTTGCCGCCATTTTTTTTACCATTTCGTGATTGATGGGGCTTGCGGGATGTATAAATGTGATAAGATATTGCCCTTTGTGCATTAAATCAACTTCGTGCTGATTCAACTTTTTGTTGAATAGCGGTTCTTTAACTTTAAGTATTATGTCGGCCTTATCAAAAATTTTGGCAACATCATCAACAACTTCCGCGCCTGCTTCCTTGTATGCGGCATCACTAAAGAATGAACCGACACCTGCGCCTGCTTCAAAAAGCACGGTATGACCAGCTTGTGTCATTTTTGCAACTGTCTCCGGAATTGCCGCAACGCGTCTTTCGTCGTGCATAATTTCGGTTGGGATACCAATAATCATAATTTCTCATTTCCTCCAGATCGTTTTTTTATAAAAGCGGATTTAATTCCGTTTTATCAATTTGTGTATCTATCAAGCGCTACTAATGCATTTCGCTTTTATAAGAACTTTCAATTGCACTAACTGTCGTTTTCGCCTTATGCAATTAAAGTACATTAACCGAATTACTTGCTTTTTGTAACCTTAAGAGGCGGAGTGAAAATCTCTTTGACTGATGAGAGCACTATCATAGTCCGTGTTTTTGACACTCCCTGCACGCTCTTAATATCGTTTAAGACACGCTCAAGCGATTTCGTGTTGTGGGTTACCACTTTCAGCATATAATCGTAATCTCCAGCCATATAGTAGCACTCCGTTATATGCGCGTGGGATTTTACTTCGGCTTCAAAACTTTGATTAAACCTTGGGTGGTCTAAATTGACTGAAATCATTGCAGAAACATCTCGGCCTATCATATCGTTGTTGAGGATGAGGGTGTATTGCTTGATAGTGCCGTTTGTTTCCAACTTTTTTATGCGCTCAATAACCGCAGAAACAGACAGCTTAACTTTTTCCGCAATTTCGGAGGCGTTAATTCTTGAATTTTCGCTCAAGCAGTTGATAATTTTAGTGTCAATTAAATCCATTTTTTTACTCCTAATTTCATTATAAGAGCAAACCGCAAAAAGTAAATAGTTTTTTAACAAATTCAATAAATATTTTGGTTAAAACTCTAATAACCGTAAAATAAGCGGAAATAAGCAAAAAATATATGCCGTGTAAGATGTTGTCGTCTATCGTTTTTTCAAGATTAAGTTATTATCATTTTAGTGCATTTGTTTTTTTCTTTAAGAATATTTATTTTTTGTGTTATAATGTGCAGGTTAGTTTATGATATTTAGCAACGACTTTGGTTTATAAACTAAAATGTGTTTGTCATAAGGCGATTAAATGGAAATTTCGGAAAATAATGACAGCTTAAAAATTTACAAAGCGAATAATCTTGTTTACTATACACAAAAAGAAGAGATAGTAAATGCCGCAACTCATTTTGTGGGAATGCTATTGGGTTTAGCAAGTTTTGGGATTTTGGCGTATGCAAAAAGCGTCAGCAGCATAATTTCGTGCATAATCTGTTGTTTAGGACTCACAATTCCCTATGCGGTTTCAACAATCTATCACGGCACAAAAAATGTTTACCGTAAATCCGTGTGGCGCAAAGTAGACCACAGCGGTGTTTGCTTTATTATTCTTGCTTGCGGTGCGCCCCTTTGTTTGAATATGTCGATACATATTTTTGACTATATTGCGCTTGCGCTGAGCATCGCAATATGCTTTGCCAACATAATTATGTGTGTTTGCAATTTCAATAAACTTGCAAGAGTTGCGCTGATTTTGGATTTTGTCTGTGCGGCCTTAATGATCGTTGTATTTTTTGTTAACAGAACCTCAGTTCCCAAAATGTCAAAAATATTTTATTTAGTAGCTTCAATATTCTGCGCTGCAGGGGCAATTTTTTACGGAAGAAAGAAAATTTATCTGCACACCATTTTTCATTTGCTAATGCTTGTTGCAACAACTCTTTATTTTGTTGGCGCAATTATTATAATCCTTCAATAAAACTATATCATATTATTTAATCTTAAAAGAACGCAAAACTCAAACCGCAAACCGTAAAAAGCAAAACGCAAGAAACATATATTTATTTACTCCTTAAAAGTATGTAAAACGCAAAAAGAGCAGTTTAACTGCTCTTTTTTTCTGTATAAACCACCGTTTGAGCCATACAACAACTAGCAAAGTTGGCTAATGAATTAAACAAAAAA
>DATESK010000131.1:0-3731 GCA_035270865.1 Clostridia bacterium
ATGTCCAAGAAAGCATTTTAAGTTATTTACAAATGCCGTATTTTTTGTTAATATTATTTAATAAATGTAGATAAGGATACAAATGAACGCTAAAAAAAGAATAATTATATTAGGAAGCACGGGTTCTGTCGGCAGGCAGGCTTTGTCGGTTGTCGAAAAATATCCCGACTGTTTTAGCGTTGTAGGATTATCCGCAAATTCAAATGAGGCCTTGCTTCAAAAACAAATTGAAGATTTTAGACCTAAGTTTTATCATTTTCGTGATGGCAAGCAAATACAGGTGCAAACCTCACTTTTTGATTTGCTGGACAGTACAGAATCAAAGTTTATGCCTACGCTTGAAGAACTTGCAAGCGCAGACTGCGACTTGCTTATCTCGGCTGTGAGCGGTATTGTTGGTCTTAAACCCGTACTTTGCGCTCTAAAGAAAGGTACAAGCGTTGCAATAGCTAACAAAGAGGCTATCGTAACGGGCGGGGATTTGATGAATAAAATTTGCGACAAAACAGGCGCAAAACTTATTCCTATCGACAGCGAACATTCAGCTTTGTGGCAATGCATGTGGGGTGAAGACCGCGCAAAAGTAAAACGATTGATTTTGACGGCAAGCGGTGGAGCACTTCGCGAACTTTCAAAAGACGACATAAGAAATATCACGGCCAAGGATGCGCTCAATCATCCCGTTTGGAAGATGGGCAAAAAGGTAACAATAGATTCGGCAACACTCTTTAATAAAGGGCTTGAAGTCGTTGAAGCGTCAAAGTTGTTCCGCATAAGTCCTAGCGACATTTCGGTTGTTATGCATCCCGAAAGCATAATACACGGACTTGTGGAATTTTCCGACAACTCAATCAAGGCATCTCTTGCAGCACCCGATATGAGTTTGCCTATTGAACTTGCAATGTTCTACCCAAACCGCGCTGAAAACAGCGTTAAGGCAATAGATTTGATGAAACTTGGCACACTTAATTTTTCAAAACCCGACCTTGACCGTTTTCCCTGTTTGAATATCGTTTTGGAAGGTGTTAAAAGGGGAAATGGCACAATGGTTGCATTGTCCGCCGCCGATGAAATTTTAGTTGAACAGTTTCTTAATGAAGAAATAGGCTTTTACGATATTTCCTCAAGGCTAGAAAAGGTACTAAAGAAATTTTCTGGGCTGTCCGCAGATAATATTGATGAAATATTTGACATAGACGGAGAGGCTAGGCAATATATATTAAAACTAGGAGCAAAATGATAGCAACACTTATTATATCGGCGACAGCAGCTGAAGTTTTCACTTATATTGGTTACATTTTAATCGCCATTTTAGCATTAATGGTGATGATTGTCATACACGAATTCGGCCATTTTTTAGCAGGTCGACTGTTAGGCTTCAAGATTGACGAATTTGCCATTGGCTTTGGCCCTCCGATTTTTAAGAGGAAGACAAAAACGGGTATGCAGTTTTCCATTCGTCCCTTCCCTGTCGGTGGATTTTGCGCATTTGCGGGAGAGGATGAAGATAATCCTGATCCTAAAGCGTTTAACAACCAAAAGCCGTGGAAACGGCTAATCGTGCTGTTCTCAGGCGCATTTTTTAATTTTGTTTCTGCAATAATCTTTATAAGCATATTTTTTATGGCATACGGTCAAATATTGCCCGTTATAACCAGTGTTGACAATGCAGGCACCAATTCTTCGTCATTTGAAGTAGGCGATGTCATTTTGGCTATAAACGGAAGGCAGGTCAATATTTTAATGCCTGAAGATTTGAATAACGCATTTGCAAAAGCAGGCGACCAAGCAGTATTCAAAGTATTAAGAAAAGGCAATACCGAAAAAATCAATATTTCGAAGCACTATTACTTGCCTTTTGAAGACGGCGATTTAGTTCTCTCGATTGATGGAGTTGAACTTCCCGAAAACGGACGCATTTTGGCATCCGAATGGCTTGTATCGGAAGATGCAATGTCAGCACCTGTTGGCACAACAAAAACTTTTGTCCTAAATCGCGGCGATTCGCAAATGTCAACATCAATAACAAAAAGCGTGGTTGAAGGCGAGGAAGGCTGGTATTTTTACGGCTTTGGCGTAACCCGTAGCATTGTTATGCAAAAGCTCGGATTTTTCCGTGCGGTGGGTAGGTCGTTTGGTTTTTCATTCTTTACTGTATTCAAGATTTTAGCATCACTCGGCGCGCTTATAACAGGCAAACTTCCGCTTTCATCAGCTGGCGGAACAGTTACCGTTGTCAAAACCATTGCGGAAAGCACTATGGTTGATTTTTCAAATATACTCTATATTATTGCGATAATTTCGGCAAACCTTGCGGTTATGAACCTGCTTCCTTTGCCTGCGCTAGACGGCTCAAGAATGTTATTCTGCGTTATTGAATGGATAAGAAAGAAACCTATTAACCGTAAAGTTGAGGGAGTAATACACTTTGTTGGACTCGTGGTGTTGCTTGTCTTTGCTGTGTTCTTAGATGTATTCCATTTGATATCTTGAGCGTAACCATAAAAAAACCTATCGATAATCCTAAGAAGTTAAAAGTAATTGCGGAAAAAATAACAAAAGCGGAAAATGAAAAGATTAGTTAAAGTAAAAAATGTGAATATTGGTGGCGGGGCGGATATTTCCGTTCAGTCAATGACAAATACGCCGACAAGTGATGTAGGGGCGACTCTTTCCCAAATTGATAATTTGTATAAAGCGGGTTGCGACCTTGTGCGCGTATCCGTTCCCGATGAGGCGTCTGCTCTTGCAATAGCGCAAATTGTCAAGGAAAGTCCTATTCCCGTTATAGGTGATTTCCACTTTTCAATTAAACTTGCCATTATGTGCGCTAAATATGGCATTCATAAAGTTAGAATAAATCCCGCAAATATCGGCGACAAGTCAAACTTACGCGACCTTATCAAAGTTTGCAATGAACACCAAACACCAATAAGAATAGGCGTAAATTCAGGCTCAATTCATCCCGAATATAAGCATTTACCCTTTGCGGAAGCTTTGGCAAACAGCGCGCACGATTACGAAAAGCTGTTTTTAGACGAAGGCTTTACCGCTTTAGTTTTATCGGTAAAATCCTCAAATGTTTTGACAATGATTGATGCCTACCGTATGCTCGATAAAATGAGCGACAGCCCCTTGCATTTGGGCGTAACGGAAGCAGGAACTTATGAAAATGGTATTATTAAATCTGCTTTAGGAATTGGCACGCTACTATCAAATGGCATAGGCGATACAATCCGCGTTTCACTCACAACAGACGATTTATGCGATGAAGTTAGGGTTGGTAAGAAAATATTGCATAACCTCGGCTTAAAAAAGAAAATGGTGGATGTCGTTTGCTGTCCTACATGCGCGCGCACCTGCATTGATGTAAAAAAACTTGCCGACCTCGTAGAAAAGGCTACAGCTAACATTGAACGCGATATGAAGATTGCGGTTATGGGTTGTGTGGTTAACGGAATAGGCGAAAGTGAAGACGCAGACTTAGGGATTGCAGGGGGACGGGAAAAGTCGGTTATAATTTCTAAGGGCAAAATTTTGGAAACGACGGATAACGATAAAATTGTAGACTGCTTTATGGCGCACTTAAACAAAATCATTACAAATAATGCTGTTAACTAAATTGAAAATTTGAATTATGTTTTAATTTCTTAAGCTATTAAGATGTAATGTAAAATTGTAAAAATATAAATAAACAAAGTTGAATTAAAAGAAGATATATGAATAAATTT
>DATESK010000132.1:0-6838 GCA_035270865.1 Clostridia bacterium
ACTCTATCTTGAGCGTGTTGTGGAAAAGATGAAGACGAATGAAAACTTTACTCTGCATCTTAACAAGGAAGTAACAACCGAAGATTTGAAAAAAGAAAAGTACGATGTCATTATCACGGCAAACGGAGCGCAACAAACCCGTCCGTCAGATAATATCATTCCAGGGATAGGCGGAGATAATGTTCTGCTTGCAGTTGATGTGCTGAAAAATCCCGAACTCGTAAAGGACGGCGCAAAAATTGTGATTATAGGCGGCGGCGAGGTTGGCGCGGAAGTTGCCTATATGCTAAATTATGAATATGGCAAGGACTGCAAGGTCGTGGAAATGCAAAAGTATATTATGAACCATGTCTGCACGGCAAACCGCGGTCATATAATCCACTACCTTGAAAAGGGCGGAGTGGAATTGCTTAACTGCACAAAACTTGTGAGAATTGAGGGCAACAAGGTTTATCTGTCCACAAATGTTCACCACTCAAAACCCGATCCATACAACACCTGGTCGCCTATACTTCCCGAAAATATAGAAAATCCTTTGGAAATGTTGAAACCTTATCGCGAAAAGAATGTAGAACGAGTGCTTGATGCTGATTTTGTCATTCTTGCCCTAGGTTCAAAATCCCGAAATTATCTCTACTTCGACTTAGTCAAGGAAAACGCCGCTGCGGAAATTTACAATGTCGGCGACAGTTTCAAGAGCGCAAATGTTTGGAACGCTGTTAGAAGCGCATATAGAAAAGCGAGAAATATTTAGAAATAGATATAAGGCAGATTGGTATTAAAGGAGAGACTATGGAACACAAAATGAAACTAACAAAGGAGCAGGAAGCAATTCTTGACGGAGCGGAAGGCGAAACCAAAGCTCTCGTTATGGAAACGCTCGTTATGTTCGGCGATATATTCGGCGCGAAAAAGCTTGTGCCTGTAACGCATAAGGATGGACATTTGGTTACAAGTTTCGGCGTGGGCTTGCTTAAACCGCTTTACCGCACAATGGATAGACTTATAAAGGACGGATTAAAGACACAAGGCAATTTTACCGTTGACCCTCGCCCTATTGACGAAGAAAATGTCAAGTACGGCGTACTGGACAAACTGGTTTTGAAAAAATTTATGTATTCGGCGCAAGAGCGATATGAAAAACAGCTTAAAGCTATAGGACTTAAAAATGAAAACGCGTTCACCTGCACTTGCTATCTAAAAGAGGTAGGCAATACGCCAAAGCAAGGCGACATTCTCTCTTGGGCGGAATCCTCCGCCGTGGTTTTTGCTAATTCCGTACTGGGCGCGCGTTGCAACCGTAACAGCGGAATGATAGACCTTTTCGGTTCAATACTAGGACTCGTTCCCGAATTCGGGTTGCTTACCGATGCGGGCAGAAAGGCGACTTGGGTTATCAAAGTAAAAACTACCTCTGTCCCCGAAGCGCAGATTTTGGGAAGCGCTATTGGTATGAAAGTGGTCGAAGATGTGCCATATATCGAGGGACTTGACAAGTTTTTAGGAAACGAACTTGATGACAAAGCCATTGGATACTTAAAGGATTTCGGCGCGGCTACCGCTTCAAACGGCGCAGTTGGACTTTACCATATTGACGGCTTAACGCCAGAGGCTAAAACTTTAGGCAAAGAACTTATTGCAAAGGGCGCAAAGGAATATATTATTGACGATGCAGAGCTTGAGCGCGTTTACAATTCATACCCGAATATGTGGAAAAAGCCCGACAGCAAAACCAAACTCTGCTTTGTGGGCTGTCCTCATTTGACTTATACGCAACTTGTGGACTGGACGGAGAAAATCGCAAGCGGACTCAAAGAAACCAAACGGAAAAAAGTTGCGGTTGACACTATACTTTGCACTTCTCCTGATGTGGGCGACAAATTTAAGAAGACTGATGATTACAAAAAACTTATGGCAACAGGCGCAAAACTCACAAATATTTGTCCGCTTATGTACACAAATAATCCGTTGACAAAGAGCAAAGCTATCGCAACAAACAGCAATAAACTCCGCACCTATTCTATTTCGCGCTATTACAAAAACGATGTAATGCTAAATACCATAATTGGAAAGGAGGCAAAATAATGAAAACTTTTCAAGGCAGAATAATTGCAAAAGGTAATTGGACGGGAGAAGCCATTGTAAGCCGTCAAGGTGTCAATACCTTGGCAACTTTCCAAAAAAGCGCATTAAAGAACGCGAAACAGGTTTTGTCAAGCGACCAAAATAACCCCGATATTTTCGGGAAAAATTTGACAGGCAAAGCCTTGTGTCTACCAGTAACCATTGGCTCAACCACGGGCGGACTTGTTATTCAAACCATTTGTTCTATGAACATAAATCCTGCGGCATTTCTATTTTCAGAGCATATCGACAGTTTGGCGGCATCGGGAATAGTGCTTGCAAGGATTTGGGAAAACAGTAATGTGATAGCAATAGACAATCTTGGCAAAGAATTTTTGGAAACCGTGCAAAGCGGCAACAAGTTAGAAATTAAAGAGGACGGCACAGTTACAATTTTGTAGTCGCCGACAAGAAGACGGCAAGTTGCAATTTAGTACTACCACAAACGATACGGCACAGTTACAATTTTTAGTACGGCAAACGATACGGCACAGTTACAATTTTGTAGTTTTGCACAACTTAAATATCTTTTATTTTTGAACCGCATTTTAACAATGCGGTTCATTTTCTAGACAAAAATTTTTACGCGTGGTAATATAAACTCTATGAAAACAAAAGATATATTCGCTACTAAAAAGTTTGTTATGTCAGCCGAGGTCTTTCCTCCAAAGAAAAGCGGTACTATTGAAGGAGTCGTGAGAGCGTTGCGCGACATCCAAAAAGCAAATCCCGATTTCGTTTCCATAACATACGGTGCAGGCGGTTCAGGTGCAGAAACTACGGCTGATGTCGCAAGTATAGCGATTGACGCTTTCGGATTAAACACAGTCGCTCATATGACAGCAGTAAATATGACGCGGACTAAACTTATTGAACAGCTTGAAATTTTGGATCGCAAAGGTATCGACAATATTTTAGTATTGCGCGGAGATATCGCGGAGAATTCAAAATTTATTGATTTTCATCACGCTAACGAGCTTGCGCAATTTGTTAAAGCCGTTGCACCTTCATTCAATCTTATCGGCGCGTGCTATCCCGAAAAGCATCCCGAATCCAAAACTATTGAAGAAGATATTGACAATCTTAAACTTAAAGTAGATTCTGGTGTTTCCCACCTTATAACTCAAATGTTTTTTGATAATAATAAATTCTATGACTTTGTAGACAAAGCGCTTGCAAAAGGTATAACTGTTCCTATTGATGCGGGAATTATGCCTATTGTGAACTCTAATCAAGTGCCAAAAATGGTTTATCTATCAAATGCGCAGATTCCTTCAAAACTCACCAAAATGATAGATGACAACATAAATTCGCCCGACTTTTACAACCTTGGAATGGATTATGCCTGCGAACAAATTGACGACCTAATCAAACACGGTTGCAGAGGCGTACATATCTACACAATGAACCGCGGAGATATTGCGCTGAAAATCTTTGACAGATTTAGGGAGGAGCGGGGTTAATGGACTTTTCAATAAACACACAAGAACTGCTGGACGAAGTAACAAACAAATCAAAACCGATATTTTACAATGCCGAAAAGTTATCATTAAGTGTCGATTTGGCTAATTCAAGCGCAAAACCAAAGTTTTTAAAAAAAGAATTTCCTGTACTTTTTGAGGAAAATGAAAAAGGTATTCCTGTCGTTTGGATAGTGGGAACGACCTTGCGTATACCTAGTTTCAGTTTGGCAAAACACCTTGAGGGTTGCAAAAAGGTCGAACTCTTTTGCGCAACGCTAGGGCATAATGTGGACAAAAAAATTGAGCGGGCAAAAACTAGTGATATTGAACTTGCCGTACTTTTAGATTTAGCCTATCTGCTTATCGTGGAAAAAATGTGCGACTTTATTTGCTCTGAGGTAAAAGAGCGCAATCATACCGACACAACTCCCCGCTTTAGTTTGGGATACGGTGATAGTCCCTTGACTCTTCAACAGGAATTTTTACAGCTCCTTAATGCCGACAAGCGTTTAGGCATTTTGGTTACCGAGGGCGGAATGATGCTCCCCTCAAAAACGGTTACGGCGATTATCGGTATAAAATAAATAGTTTTTTCGATAACAATTTAATTTGGACGGGACGATTATCGGAATTAAATAGACAGCATATTAGATATCAATTTAATTTTAAGGGGCGATTTCGGTATAAAATGAACAACTTCTTTAATAAAAATTTAATCTTAGACGGGGCTATGGGCAGTCTGCTTCTTGAGCGGAGCGGCGTTCCTATTGGCTACTCTTTGGAAAAGTTAAATATTGAAAATCCGCAACTTGTTTCCGAAATACATAAAGAATATGTTACCGCAGACGCGGATGTTGTTTACACAAACACTTTCGGCGCAAACCCTTATAAATTTTCTTCATACTTACTTCCCGAAATAATTGAAAACGCTATAACACTTGCGCAAGGTAGCGGTGTAAAATATGTTGCGCTTGACATTGGTCCTTTGGGTAAAGTTATAGGTACAGGCGGTATTTCCTTTGAAGACGCTATTTCTGCTTTCAAAGAAGTTGTTAAAGCCGCCGCCGACCGCACGGATTATATAGTTGTTGAAACTATGACCTCGCTTGCCGAACTTCGCGCCGCAATTTTAGCCGTTAAGGAAACTTCCAAGCTTCCTCTTGCCGTGTCGATGTCATTCAATGAAAACTTGCGTACATTTTTTGGCACATCTGTGGAATGTTTTGTGGCTACGGCGGAGAGTTTGGGCGTTAACGCAATAGGTGCGAATTGCTCTTTAGGCGCGGTGGAAATGTTTGGCATAGCAAAAGAACTTGCTAGAACTACCACCCTTCCTATTTTTATTAAACCTAATGCAGGAATGCCTCAGCTTGAACACGGAAAAACCGTTTACGATATTGATGCTAACGGTTTTTGCGCAGCTATGGAAAAAATCAAGGCGCTTGGCATAAACATTTTAGGCGGCTGTTGCGGTACTACTCCCGAATATATCCAAAAGTTAGCTAAGGCTGTTTTCAATAAAAATTTTGATAGAATTATTCCCAAAAAAGAGTGCGTGATTTGCTCTGCCACAACTGCGGTCGAAATAGACGGACTGAAAGTTGTTGGCGAACGCATAAATCCTACGGGCAAAAAGAGAGTTCAGTCTGCGGTGCGCGAGGGAGATTTTGATTTTCTAATTTCCGAAGGCGTTAAACAGCAATCACAAGGCGCGCATATTTTAGATGTCAATATCGGTGTCAGCGGAATTGATGAAGTAACTGCAATGAACAAAATTGTTGACCTTTTGCAGGATGTAGTGCCTCTACCGCTACAAATTGACAGCGCAAAACCCGAAGTCTTAGAAAGCGCGCTACGCCGCTATCACGGTCGCGCTATCGTTAATTCTGTCAACGGCTCTGAAAAAAGTTTGAATGCCGTGCTTCCTATCGTAAAAAAATACGGAGCGGCGGTGATTGGTTTAACTCTTGACGATAACGGCATACCGCAAAGCGCAGATGGCAGAGTGGAAATTGCAAAACGAATAATTTGCGAGTGCGAAAAAATTGGAATAGAGAAGAAAGATATATTTATTGATGTTTTGACAATGGCGGAGGCATCGGGAATGGGCAACGCCTTAACCACCTTAAACGCTCTGTCCGCCGTCAAAAAACTCGGTGTAAAAACTGCGCTGGGAATTTCAAATGTATCCTTTGGTATGCCAAATCGCGAAGACATAAACGCAAAATTTTTGGAACTTGCAACCGCGCGCGGACTTGACCTTGCAATCGTCAATCCTGCATTTATAGGGCTATCTGGGAGCTGTGAGGCGGAGAATTTTTTGCTTGCAAAGACAGGCGCAAGCGACAAGTATATTGCCCTCTTTACAAATACAACTGCTACAACTAATACTACAACAAATGCAGAAACAATTTCTCTTTATGATGCTATAGTTACAGGTCAAAGCGGACTTTGCGGAAACCTTGCAAAGACAATGCTGTCGCACACCGCGCCCCTTGAACTTGCCGAAAAATTTATTATTCCCGCACTAGATGAAGTAGGCAAACTTTACGAGAGCGGAAGGTTGTTCTTGCCGCAACTAATTGCTTCTGCCGAAGCTGCAAAATCCGCATTCTTTGAGGTGTCAAATAAACTTGAAGATGACGGAGTAAAGGCGCTTGACAGCTTGCGCTTTGTGCTTGCAACGGTAAAAGGCGACATACACGACATAGGCAAAAACATTGTCAAAACCGTTGTGGGAAACTACGGCTTTAAGGTCATAGATTTAGGCCGCGATGTTGATTACAATGTTATTCTTAAAGCGGTCAAAGAAAATTACCCTTGCGTTTTGGGACTTTCCGCTCTTATGACAACGACCGCCGAAAATATGGCGGAAACAATTCGCCTTGTCAAAAATGAATTCGACATTCCAATTTTGGTAGGCGGAGCGGTAATAACCGAAGAATACGCAAAGTTAATAGGCGGAATATATTGCCGTGATGCTAACGCCACCGTTGCTAAACTTAAAGCAATTGCAAAATCTAGAGAAGGCAACATATAAAAATTCTAATAAACCCAAAATATAAAAGTTTGTTGACCTTGCAAAATGAAATCTAAGTAATATAAAGCCCAGAACAAGCGAGAAAATCATATCGAGATTCCCAAATTATTTGTCAAATTTTGTTTATCAATTTTTTTCGCATTTTTTTAACATAATGTATTTTCATTTTTTTTATACATTAACAACTTTTTTTTGTCGTTATCTTGTGGAG
>DATESK010000133.1:0-3678 GCA_035270865.1 Clostridia bacterium
AGACCTACTCCCAATCTTAGACACGGCAGAGAGAGCGAAATCAATGATTACGGACAAATCTGCGCTTGAAGGCTTTTCGATGATGCAACAACATATAATTGATGTGTTTGAAAAGTTTGATGTAAAAGAAATCGAGGTTGAAGGCAAAGACTTTGACGCAAAATATATGAGCGCCGCACTTAGAGAAGAAAAACCCGAAATGGCAGGAAAAGTGATTGAAGTGCTGACAAAAGGTTATATGATTGGCGATAAGGTGCTAAGGTACGCTTTTGTTAAGGTAGGATATTAGAAAGAATTAAAATGTTGCACATAATATGATTAGCTTTAATTGAAAACAAAGTCTAACAAACACGGAACAAACAGGTAACAAAAACTAGATAAAAAATAAAATTAAAAAACAAAAATTTTCATAAAGGAGGGATGAACACCTAAGTTCATCAAGATGCATATGGGAAAGATAATAGGAATTGATTTAGGTACAACAAATTCATGTGTAGCAGTTATGGAAGGCGGCGAGGCTGTCGTTATTCCAAACGCTGAAGGTATGAGAACTACACCGTCAATCGTTGCGTTTTCAAAAGACGGCGAAAGACTAGTCGGTGATGTTGCAAAGCGTCAAGCTGTCGCAAATCCCGAACATACGGTGCTTTCGATTAAGAGAGATATGGGCTCGTCAAAGAAAGTCAAGGTTGAAGACAGGGAATATACACCGCAAGAAATTTCGGCTATGATTTTGACTAAGCTTAAAAATGACGCCGAAAAATATTTAGGGCAAAAGGTTACGCAAGCTGTTATTACCGTACCCGCATATTTCAGCGACAGTCAAAGACAAGCAACAAAAGACGCAGGCAAAATCGCAGGACTTGAAGTATTGCGTATTATAAACGAACCGACAGCGGCATCTCTTGCTTACGGCATTGATAAAGATGAAAACAAGACGCAAAAAATATTGATTTTTGACCTTGGCGGCGGAACATTTGATGTATCGCTACTTGAACTCGGTGACGGTGTGTTTGAAGTTTTGGCTACAAGCGGAAATAACCGTTTGGGCGGCGATGACTTTGACCAAAAAGTCATTGACTATGTTGTCGCAGAATTCAAGGCTAAGGAAAAAGTTGACTTGACTTCAGACAAAATGGCAATGCAACGCGTAAAGGAAGCCTCGGAAAAAGCGAAGATTGATTTGTCGGGCGTAACAAAAACAAAGATTAACCTACCCTTTATTGCAATGTCAAACGGACAGCCTCTGCATATAGATATGGAACTCACAAGAGCGAAGTTTGACCAGTTGACGGAGGAACTTGTCCAAAAGACAGTTATTCCAACACAACAGGCTATGAAAGACGCAGGCTTATCGTTTGGCGATATTGCAAAAGTTATTATGGTTGGCGGTTCAACCCGTGTGCCTGCAGTATATGAGGCAATCAAGAAGTTGACAGGAAAAGAGCCGTATAAGGGAATCAACCCAGACGAATGTGTCGCAATAGGCGCGGCAATTCAAGGTGGCGTACTTGGCGGCGAAGTCAAAGATATGTTACTGCTTGATGTTACACCGCTGTCGCTTGGTATTGAAACCTTGGGCGGAGTCTTTACAAAGTTGATTGACCGTAACACGACAATTCCGACCACAAAATCACAAATATTCTCAACAGCGGCCGACCATCAACCCGCAGTTGACATCCATGTTTTGCAAGGCGAAAGAAAGTTTGCAAAGGACAACAAGACCTTAGGAAGATTTGAATTGACAGGTATTCCGCCGGCTGCAAGAGGTGTACCGCAAATTGAAGTTACCTTTGATATTGATGCAAACGGAATAGTTTCTGTTAAAGCAGTTGATAAAGGAACAAATAAGTCGCAAAGCATAACGCTTACTGCATCTTCAAATCTTTCGGAAAAAGATATTCAAGACGCAATTAAGGAAGCGGAGAAATTTGCAGAAGAAGACCAAAAGCGCAAAGATTTAGTCGATGCCAAAAACGGCGCCGAGCAACTTATATTCAGCATTGATAAGTTCGCAAGTGAAAACAGCGACAAGATAGCAGAAGACGAAAAAACTAAACTAACCGAAGCCACAAAAGAAGCTAAAGAAGCGCTTGAAAAAGCGGAAACACAGGAAGCTGTCAAAGAACTTGTGGAAAAATTAAGCAAAACTAGCGATCCTATTTTTAGCAAATTCTATCAGGAGCATCCAGATGCTGCCGCAGGAGCAGGAGCAGGGGATGCAAACGCAAACGCGGGCGCAAATCCCGATGTGCAGGGCAATGACGGCGACACCGCGCCACCCGAAGGCGGTTGGGAAGACTAATTTGGATAGTATATTAGCCGAAAAAGCGGTTAAGTTTAGACAATAACCGCAAAATAAATAGTTATAACTCCACGGTTATATATGTTTGCCACTTGCTGTCCAAATTGGACAGCATTAGTGGCGTTTAAGGGATTAAATGAATGCAATAATTGCAAGCGGTATATTGAAAATGTATTACTTGCAAATGAAATTTATTTTTAATTTTTGAGATTTAATAAGGATGGCATACATATGGCAGAAAAAGATTACTACAAGTTGCTGGGTATTGAAAAGAGCGCAACAGCTGACGAGATAAAATCCGCATATCGCAGAATGGCAAAAAAATACCATCCTGATACTTTGTCAACCGCAAGCGATGCGGAGAAAAAGGCGGCTGAAGCGAAATTTAAGGATGTAAATCACGCTTATGAGGTGTTATCCGATTCGCAAAAGCGGGAGATTTACGACCAGTACGGCGATGAAACCCCGCCGAATATGGGCGGTTTCGGAGGATTTGGTCAAGGCTTTTCGGGCGGTGGTTCGGCATTTGAATTTGATGACATTTTGTCTTCAATCTTTTCAGGTTTTGGAGGAGCTGGCGGATTTACTCGCACAGGCAGTCAAAATGTCGCTCAACGCGGTCAAGACCTTTTAGTAGGATTGTCAATAAGTTTTGAAGAGGCGGCGTTTGGTGTGGAAAAAACCGTTAGCGTGCGCCGTGTGGAAAACTGCCCGACTTGCAAAGGTACGGGCGCAAAAAACGGAACTTCATTCAAAACTTGTTCCGCATGTAATGGTTCGGGGAAAGTACAGTCAGTTCAGCGCACGCCGTTTGGACAGTTCTCTTCCGTTGTGCCTTGTCCTACTTGCAAAGGCCGTGGGAAAATTATCGAAGAAGTTTGTCCCACTTGCGAGGGTAAACCTAGGCGCGAATATGTACGCGATATAAAAATCAATATTCCAGCGGGAATTGATAACGACCAGCGTATAAATTATGCAGGTGAGGGCGGTGCAGGTATCAACAACGGCGAAAACGGGAATTTGATTATTCAAATAAAAATTCGTCCGCACAAGCTGTTTACAAGAGGTGGCAACGACTTGTTTGTTGAAATTCCGATTACGATTTTAGACGCAGCGCTAGGCTGTGAAATTTCCGTTCCTACCTTGACGACTCCTGCGGTATTATCAATTCCAGCAGGCACGCAAACAGGCACGGAATTCAAAATCAAGGGGCAGGGCATTAAGTTTATCCGCAAGACGACTTACGGCGACCTCTATGTTAAAGTTTTAGTTGAAGTGCCTAAGACGATTTCCAAAGAACAAAAAGACCTTTTGAAGAAACTTCAAACTACTATTGAAATAAAACAGTTTCCTAAACAAAAGGAATACAAAGA
>DATESK010000134.1:0-12934 GCA_035270865.1 Clostridia bacterium
ACATAGGAGGGTTCGGAAATTCTTGGAGTAGAAATCGAGCCCGGATTGATAAAAAGAATTCCTTCTTCTTTCTCTATCGAAGCAATATGAGTGTGTCCGTAAAGTACACAGTCCGCACTTATTTCTTTTGCGCGGTAGAGTAAATTCAAATTGTCGTGAGAAACTCCGTAGCGGTTTCCGTGTGTCAAGAAAAATTTTACATTTTCAACTTCCACTTCCATTTCTTCATCAAAAGGCATATAGTCGCAGTTACCTTTTACCGCGTAAAAATTGTCCTTTACAAACAGCTTAGAAAGTCCTTGAAGTCCGTCCCCTAAAAAAAATATATAGTCCGTTTCGTCAAGAATTTGCTCAAATGCTGGTGTTAAGGGATAGCCGTGGCTATCAGAAAAAGCTATTATAGATTTCATTTAATACCTTATTTTGTATTTTGTACGATTTTTTGTTTTTAGAAAATTGTGCGTTGGTTTTGTATTAAGTTAAATTTCAAGCAGTTTAAGTTACAAAACTAATGATATTTTGTATTAGTTATTAAGCATTTTGCATATTTAGTTTATCAAGCAGTTTTTGTAATGCTTGCGCGCGGTGGGATATGGCATTTTTCTCTAGAGCTGTTGCTTGCGCAAAAGTCTTTTTCAGCTCAAAAGAGTAAAACAGCGGATCGTATCCAAAGCCGTTATCGCCCCTCAATTCTTTGAGTATTTCGCCTTCCGCATAGCCTTCAGCCGAAAGCGATTTTCCGTCTGGGAAGCACAGTACAACTGCCGAAGTAAAATGCGCTTTACGGTTTGTTTCATTCTTTAGCGCATCTAAAAGTTTGGCGTTGTTGTCGACATCATTATGTTGGAGTCCAGCATATCGTGCCGAATAAACTCCCGGCGCGCCGTCAAGCGCATCAACTGATAAACCGCTGTCATCAGCAAGTGCGGGGAGTCCTGTTATTTTGCAAATTTCGTTTGCTTTCAACATAGCGTTTTCCAAAAAGGTTGTGCCTGTTTCTTCGACTTCAATGTCTAGGTTCAAATCCTTAAGTGTTACAATTTCATCAAATTTTTGTCCTAAGATAGATTGTATTTCTCTTAGCTTATTTTTGTTGTTAGTAGCAAGAACGAGTTTCATATTTCTCCTTTTGTGCGCGAAAAACATATGTTTTCTAAGTTTATTGGCTTTTTATTGTTTAGTATATTTGCATAACCGAAGTTATTTTTTGAGTAGTTGCTGATTTGTTCTAGTTCTGCAAGCGCATAGAATGCCGTGTCAATAAATTTTTCGTCAGACGAACTGTTTTGTTTTTTTGACAGTTGCGATAAGTATTTATGAGTTTCTCGCTTCATAAACTCCAAAAGTTCATCGTCCTTTTCAAATTCCTTTTTTGCACTATAATCAAATTTTACTTTAGCGTTCACGGAACGGTTGAAGTTTAACAATGCAATTTCCGCCATATGTACGACTTCGCTTTTTACTTGTGCCATAGCGGGAGTATGGTTTGCAAGCGTGAGTTTTTGAACATAGTGGAAATTCGGCTGTTCTCCACCCTCTTTCGCGTTTGTCTTTGATTGTTTTAGTATTGTAGACAGTCTGTCATATTGCGCTTTTCCCTCGTTTAAGTCATTTTTCTGCTTGTTGGGCATCATCTTTTCTGTGAGCTTGACAAGCATATTTGTGAAAGGCAACATTACAATTACGGATATAACATTGAAAATCGTGTGCATCATAGCAAGTTGTGTTACGGGAACATTGGGGAACATAACTTGAAGCAAATGCGCAAATGAAGTCCCGCCAAAATTCAAGCACAAATCTATTATAACAAACAATGTAACGCCAAACACATTGAACAGCAAATGAATTAGGGCAGCTCTCCGCGCGTTTGTGATACTGCCTATTGCGGCAATGAATGCGACAACACAAGTTCCGATGTTACTGCCGAAAGTCAAATAAATTCCTTGATTTAATGTCAACAGTCCGCCGAAAAGCATTGTTATGGTAAGTCCCGTCACCGCCGATGAACTTTGCAGTATTGCAGTTATAAGTATACCTGCCAAAAGCAAAAGTATAGGATTTTTAAGAGAAGCAAGGAAGTTGACAAGTTGCGGAGATTGGGCAAGGTTTAGCATTGAGTTTGTCATAAGCGACAGCCCGACAAAAACCATACCAAAGCCCGCTGTCAGTCCGCCTATTTTTTTAACGCTATCCCTTTTGGCAAACAGCATAATAAATGCGCCAATTCCTGCAAGCGCGCAAAAAATCGCATTTATCGAAATGAAATTTGTGCCAAGCAGTCCTAAAGCAACAATTTGCGCAGTAATAGTAGTGCCGACATTTGCGCCATAAATTATGGTTGTTGCTTGAACAAGCGACATCACGCCCGAATTAACAAAACCTATAACCATAACCGTAACCGCGCCAGAACTTTGAATAACGGCAGATGCGACAGTTCCTATTCCTACACCCGCAAGTTTTCTTTTGGAAAGCTTGCCAAACATATTTTTAATTTTACTTCCTGCAAGCGATTCAACATTAGTTGATAGCATTTTCATTGCTATCAAAAATACTCCCATGCCCGCAAGTAACTCAAGAATTGCATTAAATATCAGCATATAGTTTCCTCAAAACATCATCTATCATAGGTCTATAAAAATTCTTTCGTGTTTTGCGGTTATGTTTGAGTATTCTCTTATGTTTTATTTCTTCAAAGTTAATTTGTGGTTTTATTTATATAATAGCGTTTATTTTCAATTTGCTAATTTGCTGTGGTTACTTTCGTTTATCTTGATTACTGTCGTTTAATTTTGTAACTTTCTTTTATTTAGTTATTGTAACTTTCTTTAGATTTCTAGGCGCGTCAGGATTTAGCCCTAGCGCAAGGGATAAAGAAAGCACAAGCAGTTGCACGCTCAATGTAGTGAAAATCGCCTCACAACCATCTTTTTGGTCGGGAAGATTTATGCTCATATCCGCAAGATTTGAAACTTCGTCTATATCGGTGATTGCAATGATAAAAGTGTCAAGTTCGCGCAAAATCTCCGCTGTCTTTATGTAGTCCTCTTTGCAAGAAACGGCATTTTTGCTTCCGCTGGGCGCAATCAAAATTACGGGCTGTTGTGCCTTTAGCAAGGCCTTAGGCCCGTGCTGAAATTCGTTTGTTGAACCCGAATAAACAAATTTGTAGCAACATTCCATAAGTTTTAATCCGCATTCTTTTGCCACGCATTCAGTGATTCCGCGGGATAGTGCCATAACTCCGTTTGCGCTTATTAGTTCACAAGGAATTTTGGGAAGTTCGCTTTGCAAAATTTGCTCGGCACCGCCAATAATGTAATCAATGTCAAAATCCTCAAGCGTTCCTGCAAGCGCACGGGAGAGTAGTAACATAGCAAAAATTTCGCTAGTAAAAGTTTTCGTTGCGGCAACAGCTTTTTCCTCGCCTGCGCAAAGGTTAAAATGTAAATGCGCGCCCGTGGCGCACGCGCTGTTTGGATTGTTGGTTACGGCTAAAACAATAGCGCCGTTTTCCTTTGCTTCGTTTAGCATCGTGATTGTGTCCGTTGACGCTCCGCTTTGCGAAACAACGACATAAAGCGTCTTTGATAAATCGCGCTTTGCCTTATATAAAGTTGCAAGTGAAGGCAACTCAAAGGATACAAGCAAATTGGGGATACTGCTTTCAACCAAATTTTTCAAGATAAAACCCGCATTCATAGAACTGCCGCGCGCGGCGACAATAACATTTGTTATATTGTTTTCCTTAACTTTTTTTGCGACTGCTTTAAGACAGCTTAAGTTTTCATCGTACGAACGCGCCAAAATTGACGGAGTTTGCAATATTTCTGTTTGCATAAATGTCATAGTTTACCTCTTTACAATCATTCACGAATATTATATTAGTATAACCACAAATAATTTCCCTGTCTAGCGAAACAAATCAGAACTATTTCAAGATTAAATAGCGAAATTTAACGATTAAATGGTTTGAATCCATCCTCTTCGTGCAAATTGTCGTTTATTAAATCGGTTTGCATAATAACTCCGCGCTTTATGGAATGGTAGCCGTATTTTTGGCGGATTTTATCTATACTTTTGTCAAGTTCAGCCTTGCGGTCATTTTCACAATCAAGCAAACTTAGTTGTTTGAGAGCCGCATCCTCAAATTTGAAAGTACCTACGGTTATTGAGCGGAGCGGGGCGGGAAAGCTATGCAAGGATTTTAGCAGAGATAAGGCTACTTTGGCAATATCATCAGCGTTAGAGGTAGCACAAACAGTAGTTTGCCGTGACGAGCAATTAAGCAATGAATCCCTAATGCTGACAGAAATCCCATTAGCCACAAAATTAAGTTTTCTAAGGCGCATAGCAACATGCTCGGATAGCGCATAAATGACGACTTTAGCATCATTTTCGTTCTTTATATCGCGGGGAGTTGTTGTTCCGTTGCTAACGGACTTTGGAACGCGTTTGTCGTAGGAGAAACGGACTTCATCTTCTTCTATGCCGTTTGCATAATTCCAAAGACTTTTACCCACAACGCCGAAGTTGTTTTCCAGCATTTTTACATTCGCGCGAGCAAGGTCGCCAATTGTAGCAACATTTAGCATACTAAGGCGCGCTTCCGTTCTTTTGCCGACCATAATCAGGTCGGATACGGGCAAATGATAGCACTTTTCGCGGAAGCAATCCCGAGTTAAAACCGTTACCGCGTCAGGTTTTTTCATATCGCTGCCCAGCTTTGCCAAAACTTTAGTAAAGGAAACACCAACGGAAATTGTCAGCCCTGTTCTGTCTTTGACAAGTTGCCTAATTTTTTCAGCTATTTCGATGCCCGAACCGAAAAGATGAGATGAGGCTGTAACATCAAGCCAGCACTCATCAATACCAAAGCGTTCCACTCGGTCTGTAAATTCGGTGTAAATTGAAAAAACTTTTTCCGAATATTCGACATATTTTTCAAAAGTGGGAGGAACGAAAATAATGTCGGGACACTTAGCTTTTGCCTCCCATAATGCTTCGCCAGTTGTTACATTCATTTTTTTTGCAAGCTGATTTTTTGCAAGCACAATTCCGTGGCGGTGTTCGGGATTTCCGCACACGGCAATAGGATGCCCCACAAGTTCGGGATGCAGAATTTGTTCTACCGAGGCGTAAAAATTATTCAAATCACAATGCAAAATAGTCTTGTCCATTTTTCTCCGTTTGTGAAATTATTATAACACATATTAGTATTGCAAAACAATAATTATTGGTATATAATGGTGGAAGCAAAAATACAATTTTGCTTAATCAAATTGAATTAAAAACCGAGGTGAAATATGATTTTAGTTACGGGGGGAGCGGGATATATAGGCTCGCATACAGTCAGAGAATTAAAGGACAGAGGTCAAGATGTTGTTGTCTACGATAACCTCTCAACAGGACATATTGAAGCAATAAACGGTGTTAATTTTGTCAAAGGCGATTTGTTTGATGTTGAACTGCTTCGTGAAACCTTTCGCAAATACAATGTGGACGCTGTAATTCATTTTGCCGCTTATTCACTTGTGGGCGAAAGTATGGTCAATCCTTTGAAATACTACCGCAATAATGTATCCGGCACGCTTTCCCTGCTTGAAGCTATGGTAGCGGAAAATGTTAAATTTCTTGTTTTCTCATCATCTGCGGCTACCTATGGTAACACGGGCGCGGAATTGATTACTGAAAAATCGCCGCAAATTCCTACTAGCGTATACGGTATGACAAAACTTATGATGGAACAACTTATGGCGGATTTTGATACGGCATACGGACTTAAGTATGTAGCATTGCGCTACTTTAATGCCGCGGGCGCGCACGAGAGTGGAACAATCGGCGAAGATCATAATCCCGAAAGCCACCTTATTCCTATAATTATGCAAGTATTGAACGGAAAGCGTGAAAAGTTGGGAATTTTCGGTGACGACTATCCTACGATTGACGGAACTTGCGTTCGTGATTACATACACATATCCGACCTTGCAGACGCGCATATTAAGGCTGTTGAAAGTTTGCGTAGCGGCGCACCGTCTACTGCATACAATCTTGGTAACGGCAACGGCTTTTCAGTTAAACAAGTTGTTGACACCGTGGAAAAGGTTGTAGGTATGACGGTAAAAAATGAAATTACTCCAAGACGCGCGGGCGACCCTGCAGTTTTGGTAGCGTCAAGCGATAAGATTAAAAGAGAATTAGGCTGGACGCCTCGCTACGACAACTTAGAAAAAATTGTTTCATCTGCGTGGAAATGGCACAAAAATCATCCTAACGGTTTCAAGGAAAAATAAATTGAATAGAAGACCATACTAAATATATTTATTACTGCTATAGGTGTTACAAAAATTATGGCGGTAGTATAGGGGTGCGTTTTGGTTGACTTATATTAAAAGATATGATAATTTGAAATCATCTAATAAGTAATATTTTTTTAATTGATGTCATTATCTAACAAATCCCAAAGAGGATGGTTTTGATAAAATAAGGAGGTATTGATGCCGTTTTGGCATCATTCAAAATATGCCTAACAACAAACTAAATAATGAGATGGATGCTCCAACAGAGATTCCTATAGAAAAGTCATCAGATACAACTTGCAATCAAAACTTAAACTATAATCAATCGCAAACCGAACAAAATCAAGAAGTTGCCCAAGATATAAATAGCAATTCCGAACAAGTTGCCGCAGATAAAGATATAACAAGCGAAAAAGAAGAAGTTTGCGTTACATCTGCAAAAACAATCAGCAGCTTTTTGAAAGGTTCAAAAAGCGATGTCAAAAAATTGAAAAAAGAATTCAAGTGGGCAAAGAAGCATAGTCCCGCCCGTATTGATACGATTATCAAACCTGTAAAGAAAGCTGTGATTCCTGCCGCTGGTTTTGGAACGCGGTTTTTGCCTGCAACTAAAGCTATTCCCAAAGAAATGCTTCCAATTGTCAATACCCCTTCAATTCAACATATAGTTCAAGAGTGTGTTGACAGCGGTATAACAGAAATACTTATTATTTTAGGTCGCGGAAAGAGTTCAATCGAAAATCATTTTGATAAATCGGTAGAGTTGGAAAATGAATTAAGACGCGCAAAAAAATATGAATACCTCAAAACTGTGCAAAAGATAAGCAAGATGGCAAACATCACTTATGTTCGCCAAAAGGAAATGAGAGGTAGCGGTTGGGCAGTGCACTACGCAAAAGAATTTGCAGGAGATGACCCCGTAGTTGTATTATTTGGTGATGATGTTATGTACACGGCACAAGACCAAAAGCCAGTCAGCGCACAGCTTATCGAAGCGTATAACAAAACTGGTAAATCTATTTTGGGTGTGCAAAAAATAATGAGCGAAGATATTCGCAAGTACGGTGTTGTTATTCCAGGCAAGCAAGAAGGCAGATATTCAGAAGTTTTGGGTATAATGGAAAAGCCCGACAAATCAATGGAATTGCCCTCAAGATTAACAAGTTTAGGCAGGTTTGTTTTAACATCCGATATTTATAAAATTTTGGAGCATACGCCAAAAGGAAAGGGCAACGAAATTTTCTTGACCGATGCTATGACCATTCAAGCTCAACAGGGCGGAGTGGTTGCGTACGAATTTGAAGGGCGCAGATACGACATAGGTGATAGATTAGGATTTTTGGAGGCTCAAGTAGAATTCGGACTCCGTGATACCGAACTTCGTGAATCTTTCATAAAGTATCTTAAAAGTATGGATTTAGATAATTTCAACTAATCTCTTATAATTTTGAAAATAATTTTAAAAAGATATGAAATTAGTTTTAGATTAAACAGCTAAAATTTGGCAAAATTTTTCTAGTTTTAGCACTCAAAACCGCAATTTAATATTGTGGTTTTTTTATATTATGGTATAATTTGTATATGAAATGTGATTATTGTGGTAATAAAGAAGGAATTCTTGAATATAAGAAATTTTCGGGTTCATTTAGCGCGGAGTTCTACTTCTGTCCCGATTGTTATAAGAAGTTGACACAGTCAGGCGTTGACCCACTTGAAGCAATGTTGGAACTTGAGGAAAACCGCGGCAAAGTTTGCGGCACTTGCGGCTGCACGCTTGAAGACTTCAAAAACTCTTATATGTTCGGTTGCCCCGATTGCTATAACGATATGCGTGAGCTAGCTACACGCGCGATAGTCAGCGTTCAAAGAGCAACGCAACACAAGGGAAAGACCGTGCGCTAAAATTTTTATTATAACTGCAAATGAAAAACCCTAAAAAAATCAATTTTATTAGAACAGCAGAAAGGAAAACCCTTGCGCTAGGAATTTTATCAAAGTAGCAAAATTCGGCTTAGAGAAGGATTATGAGCATAAGCGATACAGTTGTTTCATCAAGAATAAGGCTTGCGCGAAATATTTACGGCGTAAACTTCCCCCACGCATTCAACGACCGCCCCGAGGTGTTATTTGAGGTGATGCAAAAAGTTGAGGAATGCGCCCGCGGTCTTTTTGAGTATGATTTTATTTTTATGTCCAAACTTTCAAATGAAAAAAAACTTGCGCTTGTGGAACAGCACCTTATCAGTCCCGCGCTTGTGAAAAACTCGGTTACTGGCGCGGTAATTCTTGAAAAGAAAAATGAAATTGCTATAATGCTTAATGAAGAAGACCATATTCGCGCACAATGTATTGTGCAGGGTTTGGATTTGGAACGCGCTTATTTGCGCATTGACGAATTTGACAATAGAATTTGTTCAAGACTGCCGATTGCATTCGATAAGCAGTTCGGTTTTTTGACCGCTTGTCCTACAAATGTCGGCACGGGAATGAGAGCATCCGCTATGTTATTTTTGCCCGCGCTTAAAATGTCGGGATTAATTGATGGGAAAGTGGGCGATATAGTAAAGCGCAACGGTTTGACTATGCGTGGCGTTTACGGTGAGGGAAGCGCAACGCTTGGTAGTATGTTCCAACTGTCCAACGCGGTAACTTTAGGCTTGTCAGAAGAAGAAATCATTGGCTTTGTGAAATCCGCGACGGCAGATATTTGCTTGCTTGAGGAAGCGGAAAGAAACAAGTTGTACAGTAGCGGTTACAAATTCATTGACAGGATGCATAGGTCGTACGGTGTGTTGACAAACGCAGTTTTACTTGACAACAAGGAATTCTTAAATTTGATATCCGATGTTAAGTTAGGCATAATACTTAAAATACTGCCTGCTGTGGACTTGAAAGCCATTGACAAGTTTATTGCGATGTCGGGTTCAAATGTCCTTGCAACACTTTCGGGCGAAGTAAACACGGAAAAAGTCGATTTTGCCCGAGCTAGACTTACCCGTGAACTATTTGGAAAAAAATAAAGCGACAAAACAAAATAACACGATGTAAACGAAATTGTTTCAAAAACGATACGACAAAAACTCGTGAACAAAAACTCACGCACAAACACTTATAGGTGCGTGAGCAGTATATAAAAATTACGCGTCAGCGTACAATTCAATAAAATGTCAATACTAAGTGGCGAATGAGGTCAAAATGAAAACTACGGAAAATTTTGAAAACGCACAAAAAAATGCTATCTCTCTTGCGTCTAGGACGGGAGGAGTGATTTTTTCGGAGCATTTGCTTTACGGTTTACTTGCAACCGAAGGCAGTGTTGCTCAAAAAGTATTAGGAAAATTTGGAATAACGGCGGAACTTGTTCTGCAGTTTTTTGAACTTAAAAATTTTACAAACCGTGTCAACATCTCACAAAGAGCGCAACGAATGTTTGATTATGCCATAGAACTTGCTTCAAAACTCCGCGCGGCTGTCGGCACCGAACATTTGCTTTTTGCATTGCTTTCCGACAGAAGCAGTATGGCGTACAACATAATATCTCAATGCGATGTGGATTGCGAAAAATTGCGCGCGCAGTTGTTTAACAGTTTCCGTCCAACGCAATCAGGTATTGATACTTCCGATACGGTTGTTCAAACTGATTTTAATTCCTTGCTGGAAATGTTGAGTAAGGCATTCGGCTTAGTTATTGAAGGAGAGGAACAGTTAGAGGACAGAGACGAACATACCCAAGAAAGTTCTAAACCTCAATTAAATGATTTTAATATTAATGCGGATAGCAAAATGCAAACTCCGTTTCCAAGCACATCACAGAAATTTGGAAATCCTATGTTTGGATTTAAGGATGCGGGCGGAGAAGTTGAAAACCCGTTTGGCGCGCCCAAACAAAGTAATTCAAATTCCAAGCTAGGCGAACTGATGAAATTTGGCGTTGATTTGACCGCTATGGCGCGTGAAGGCAAACTTGACCCCGTTATAGGCAGAGGCAAGGAGATAGAGCGCATAGTTCAAGTGTTGTGTCGCAGAACCAAAAACAGTCCTGTGCTTATCGGCGAACCTGGAGTAGGCAAGTCTGCCGTTGTCGAGGGTTTAGCGCAAGCTATAATACAAAACAAAGTTCCCGAAGTATTGCGCGGCAAAACCATATTTTCACTTGATATGGCAAGTATTGTTGCAGGAACTAAATACCGTGGCGAGTTTGAGGAAAGGTTTAAGAATGCGCTAAACATTGTAAGAAACAGCGGAAACATTATTTTATTTATTGATGAAATCCATACTATAGTCAATGCAGGTGGAAGTACCGAGGGCGCGCTTGATGCTGCAAACATACTAAAACCAATGCTTGCGCGCGGCGAAATGCAGACGATAGGCGCGACAACGATTGATGAGTACCGCAAGTATATTGAAAAGGACAGCGCGCTTGAACGCCGTTTTCAACCTATAATTGTGGAACAGCCCAGCGTATCCGAAACTATAGAAATTTTGCGCGGACTAAAAAGTCAGTACGAAAACCACCATAAAGTACAAATAACCGATGAAGCTTTGTCGGCGGCGGCGATACTGTCCGACCGCTATATAACTGACCGATTTTTGCCCGATAAGGCTATAGATTTAGTTGACGAAGCGGCATCACGCAAAAAGATTTTTTCTTTCACGACACCGCAAGCTGTTCGCACTTTAGACGAAAAAATCAAAAAGGCAGAACTTGAACTTAATGAAGCGGTTCGCCACGAGCAGTACAGCATTGCGGAGAAGCTAAAGAGCGAACGCGATAAACTTGTTGAGGAGAAAGAGCACGAGGAAGCAGACTGGAAAATTAAAAGGCAGGATGTTAAACTTGTTGTTGGCGAAGAAGAAATAGCGGAAATAGTTGCAAATTGGACAGGTGTTCCTGTAAAGAAGTTAACCGAAACGGAAAGCGAAAAACTGCTCAGCTTAGAGAATGTACTTCATCAGCGTGTTGTTGGACAGGATGATGCGGTTACCGCCGTTGCCCGCGCAATAAAGAGAGCGCGCGCAGGACTTAAAGACCCGTCAAAGCCAATTGGTTCATTTATTTTTTTAGGGCCTACAGGCGTGGGCAAAACAGAACTTAGCAAGGCGCTTGCCGAGGCAATGTTCGGCGATGAAAACCTTATGATAAGATTGGATATGTCTGAATATATGCAAAAAGAAAATGTGTCTAAACTTATCGGTTCTGCTCCTGGATATGTTGGATATGACGAGGGCGGACAGCTCACCGAGAAAGTCAGGCGCAAACCCTATTCTGTTGTATTGTTCGATGAAATAGAAAAGGCGCACCCCGAAGTGTTCAATATGATGCTTCAAATACTTGATGACGGCAGACTGACAGATAGCCACGGCCGTACGGTTAGCTTTAAGAATACTATAATCATTATGACTTCAAACGCAGGTGCATCAGAAGCCAAAACCGCGCATCAACTGGGCTTTAATGCTAGTAAGGAAGAAAAAAGCGACTATGAAGCGCAAAAGGAAGTTCAGCTCAATGCACTAAAGGAGATAATGAAACCCGAATTTTTGAACCGTGTAGATGATATTGTGCCGTTCAAAAAGCTATCTAAAGATGACATTGCAAAAATTTCCGAGCTTATGTTTAACGCATTGACAAAACGACTCCAAGAACAAAACATTAAACTTGAGATTAGTAAAGCCGCAAAAGATAACATTGTTGAGCAAGGGTACAGCGATGAGTACGGAGCAAGACCGCTAGGAAGAACCATTCAACGACTCATTGAGGACAACCTTTCCGAAAAAATTATTTCTAACGACTTTGCAATAGGCGACAATGTCAAAGTTGACTATGTAGGCGGAGAGATGACATTTGCTAAAGTCGAAACTAAGTAAAGAAAAGTAAAAGCTATATTAAAAAACAAGAGAAAGCAAAAGAGCAAAGAATAAATAAGTAGAAGCGAAATAAGGTAAGAAGCGAAATAAGGTAAGAAGCGAAGTAAGTAGAAGTAAGCAAAATAAAGGTAAAGAAAGCAAGAGGAAGCAAAAAGCCAAAATAAAATAAAGAGAGCGGTATTGCTCTCTTTTTTAATTTCAATAAACACTTGTAAAATTCGCTAAATTATTTATTTGCCTATTGAAAAATGGACAATTGTCGAGTATAATTAAGGTAATGACTTGTCAGGAGGAAGGCTTATGAAAATTGAATATGTCGGCAAGGATTACAATGTCAGCGACCAGCTCAAAAAAATTACAGACAAAAAGTGCAGGAAGCTCAAAAAATATGTTGATGAGGATGCTGTTGCGAAGTTTATTATTTCTCTTGAAAACAACAGTTACAAAACTGAGCTTGTTGTAAGTTTTGGCGCAAACCAGCTTCGTGCGGAAACGGAAAGCGAAAATCCCTACAAAAATTTGGATATTGTTATTCCGAAAATCCAAAATCAGATGAGCAAAAACAAGTCGGTTTGGGAACACAAAAAGAAAGGTAGAAAGAACGAAACTCCTTCAGCCGCTGTTACGGCTAAAAAAGGAGTTTTGGATGAAGAACCGCCCAAACCCGAATTTTAGTAACAAATTGAACTAAAACAGACAATTAACAAAACGACAATATCAAAACAGATAATTAACAAAATGACAAAATAGAAACCGATATGCAACCGCAAAAG
>DATESK010000135.1:0-9180 GCA_035270865.1 Clostridia bacterium
GAGATGTCGGATATGATTAAGTATCTTTACAAAAATGTGCCAAACATTATGAAAGCCGAAATTTCCGTGCATTGCCACAACGATTTAGGAATGGCTGTTGCAAATTCTCTTGCCGCAGTAAGCGCAGGAGCAACGCAGATAGAGGGTACAATCAACGGACTGGGCGAGAGAGCGGGGAATGCCGCGCTTGAAGAAGTTATTATGGCAATCAATACAAGAAAAAGTTTGTTTGACTGCTATACCCGAGTCGACTCAACGCAAATATACCGCACAAGCAAGTTGATTTACAATGTTTTGGGGCTCTATTCACCGATAAACAAAGCAATAGTCGGCACAAACGCATTTGCCCACGAGGCGGGAATTCATCAACACGGTGTTTTGGCGAACAAACTCACCTATGAGATTATGACTCCGCAGTCGATAGGACTTCCCGAGAACAGTATGGTGTTTGGAAAGCACAGCGGAAAACACGCAGTCGCAAACAGACTTGCGGCCTTAGGACACGAATTATCGCCAAATGATATGGAAGCGTTCTTTGAAAGGTTCAAAGTCCTTGCTGATAAGAAAAAAACGATTCAAGACAGTGACCTTGAAGCACTTTTAGGACACAAGGAAAATATTGCAACTGCAGGCGGATACAAACTTGACAGGTTCACAATCAACAGCGGAAACTATGTTACATCAAACGCAATAGTGCGACTTTCTGACGGCGAAAAGTTTATTGAAGAAATCTCTATAGGAGACGGACCTGTCGATGCGGCATTTAAGGCGGTCGACAAAATAATAAATGTTCCCGAACATACTCTTGATGCTTACACAATCCGTTCAATAACCGAAGGCAATGATGCGCAGGGTGAAGCTATTGTAAGAATTAAGTGCGGAGATAAAATGATAACGGGCAGAGGTTTGTCCACCGACATAACCGAGGCAAGTATTTTGGCGTATATAAACGGTCTTAATAAGTTACTTTAAGGAGCAATAATGAAAAAGCTAGAGATATTTGACAGCACGCTGCGTGACGGCGCACAAAACGAGGGAGTGTCATTTTCCGTTCAAGACAAACTCAACATCGTGAATGCGCTTGACGACTTTGGTGTTGATTACATAGAGGCAGGCAATCCGGGTTCTAATCCTAAAGATATGGAATTCTTCGAGAAAGCCAAAAATCTAAAATTGAAAAATGCAGTATTGTGTGCTTTTGGCAGTACGAGAAGAAAGGGCATGAAGGTGGAAGAAGATGACAATGTTTTGTCGCTACTAAAGGCAGAAACAAGCGCGGTTGCAATTTTTGGCAAATGCTGGGATTTGCATATAAAAAAGATTTTGAAGATATCGCTTGAAGAAAATCTTGAGTTGGTTTTCGATACCCTTCGATATATGAAAAGCCAAGGCAAAACAGTCATTTTTGACGGCGAGCATTTTTTTGACGGCTTCAAAGCTAATCCCGAATATGCCATAAAAGTTTTGGAAACAGCGGACAAAGCGGGCGCAGATTGCCTATGCCTTTGCGATACTAATGGCGGTACGCTAACGGATGAAATTTACAAAATCACAAAGGTTGTAGTTGAGAAATTTAACGGAAGGAAGATAGGAATACATTGCCACAACGATTCGGGTTGCGCGGTTGCAAGTTCTATGCTAGCGGTTGAGGCGGGAGCGTCTTCGGTTCAAGGTACTTTTATCGGAATCGGCGAAAGGTGCGGAAATACGGATTTAAGCACTTTTATTGCAAATATGCAACTCAAAAAAAATATCCAATGCGTAAAGGGTGATTTAATAAACCTATCCGCAACAGTAATGAAATTGTACGAAACCGCAAACTTGACTATCCCAATGAGCAAGCCGTACACGGGTTTAAGTGCGTTTGCGCACAAAGGCGGAATGCATATTGACGGTGTGGACAAATGCAGAGAATCATTCGAGCATATACCGCCCGAATCGGTTGGCAACAAAAGGCGTTATCTTATGAGCGAAATAAGCGGACGGACGACAGTCATTTCTAAGATAGCGGAAATCGCGCCCGAACTTGAAAAGTCCTCGCCTGAAACGGCAGAGATTTTGAAAAAACTCAAAGAAATGGAACACGAGGGTTATCAATTTGAATCGGCAGACGCGAGTTTTGAACTTATGGTGCTTAACACACTCAATAAATTCAAACCGCATTTTGAGTTAATTATGTATAAGACAAGCGGAGAGTATCCCTCACCCGAAATTGATTCAAGCTGTTATGCGCTACTCAAAATCCAAGTGGACGGCAAGACTGAAACTTCAGCCGCAATGGGCAACGGTCCTGTTAACGCGCTTGACTTGGCGCTTCGCCGCGCACTAGGGGTATTTTACCCCGAAATTGAAAGCGTGCATTTAACCGACTATAAGGTGCGTGTTCTTGCAGGCGAGAAAGCAACGGGCGCTAAAGTTCGCGTTTTGATTGAAAGTACAGACGGCGAAAAGATATGGACGGCGGTGGGAGTTTCAACAGACATTATCGAGGCAAGCTGGCTAGCGCTGGCGGATTCCTTAGAATTTTATTTGAACAGAAAGAGGTGAATTATGGGAATGACAATGACGCAGAAAATTTTGGCCGCACACAGCGGACTAAATTTTGTTGAGCAAGGACAGCTTGTTATGGCAAAGCTAGACTTAGTGCTGGGAAACGATGTTACTTCGCCTGTTGCGGTAAACGAATTTAACAAAGCAAATTGCGGTGATGTTTTCGACTGTGGCAAAATTGCTTTGGTTATGGATCACTTCACGCCGAACAAAGATATAAAGGCGGCGGAGCAGACAAAACAAGTCAGGGAATTTGCGCGCGACAAAAAAATCACAAACTTCTTTGATGTTGGCGAAATGGGTGTTGAACATGCTCTTCTTCCCGAAAAAGGGCTTGTCGTGTCGGGAGATTTGGTTATAGGCGCGGACAGCCACACTTGCACCTACGGCGCGCTCGGAGCATTTTCCACAGGAGTAGGTTCAACGGATATGGCGGCGGGAATGGCGTACGGAAAAGCGTGGTTCAAAGTCCCCGCGGCAATCAAATTTAACCTTTTCGGAAAATTCGGTAAGTGGGTTAGCGGAAAGGATTTAATTCTGCACATTATAGGTCTAATCGGTGTTGACGGCGCGTTGTATAAGTCAATGGAATTTTGCGGAGAGGGAGTTAAAAACCTAACCATAGACGATAGATTTACAGTCTGCAATATGGCGATTGAGGCAGGAGCGAAAAACGGCATTTTCCCAGTTGACCAAATAACGCTAGATTATGTTCTTTCTCACAGCGAAAGAAAACCCGTTATATATGTTGCCGATAGCGATGCGGAGTATGAAAAGATATACAACATAGATTTGTCAAAAATTCAGACGACAGTTGCATTTCCGCACTTGCCGTCAAATACTAAAACTTTTAAGGATATTGCCGAAATCGACATTCATCAAGTGGTTATAGGTTCTTGCACTAACGGCAGATTTTCGGATTTTGAAGCGGCGCACAAGATTTTGAAAGGCAGAAAAGTCAATAAAAATGTAAGGACAATTATTATTCCTGCAACGCAAAAAATCTATTTAGATATTTTGCGCGCGGGATTTGTTGAAGATTTTATCGAAAGCGGATGTATCGTTTCCACACCTACATGCGGTCCGTGTCTTGGTGGGCATATGGGAATTTTGGCGGAAGGCGAGCGGTGTGTTGCGACTACTAACCGCAATTTTGTGGGAAGAATGGGACACCCTAAAAGCGAAGTTTATCTTGCAAACCCCGCCGTTGCGGCTGCCTCGGCAATAACGGGAAAAATCACGCATCCAAGTGAAATTGTTAAGGAGGAATTATGAAAATTACAGGCAAAACTATAAGGTACGGCGACAATGTTGACACAGATGTCATCATCCCTGCAAGGTATCTTAATACCTCAAACGCAAAAGAACTTGCCAAGCATTGTATGGAAGACCTCGACAAGACTTTTGTTACACGGGTAAAGTCAGGCGATATAATGGTCGCGGGAAGCAATTTTGGTTGCGGTTCATCAAGGGAACACGCGCCGCTAGTCATAAAAGAAAGCGGAATAGCTTGTGTCGTGGCGAAAAGTTTTGCAAGAATATTTTACCGCAATGCAATCAATATCGGACTTGCTATCATTGAGTTTAGCGGAAACATTGAGGAGAGCGATATGCTTGAAATTGATTTTGACAAGGGTATAATCAAGAACTTGACCAAAAACAGTACAGGCGAGTTTTCGCCGTTTCCCGATTTTTTGCAAAACATAATAGACAAGGGCGGTTTAATGAAATCCTTAGAGGAGTGAATATGAAATTTAATTTAGCTATTATCGAGGGTGACGGAATCGGCCCTGAAATAATGAAATCTGCAACAGATGTGCTGGATGCATTGGGTAAAAAGTTTAACCACAGCTTTCACTATAACTATGTTTTGGCTGGCGGAAAATCAATAGACAATTTTGGTGTGCCATTGACAGATGAAGCAATTAAAATTTGCAAGCAAAGCGATAGTGTGTTATTAGGCGCGGTAGGCGGTCCTAAATGGGACAACTTGCCAGGTAATTTGCGACCTGAAAGAGCCTTGCTTGGAGTAAGAAAAGAACTCGGACTCTTTGCAAATATCAGACCTGCAAAACTTATGAGTATAATGAAAAACGCATCACCGTTAAAGAATGAAATAATCGAAAAGGGCTTTGATTTGGTTATTGTGCGTGAACTCACGGGCGGAATTTACTACGGTAAAAAGGGCAGAGTCCAAACAGAAGACGGAGAAAGCGCATTTGATACTGAAATTTACAGCGAAAAGGAAATTGAAAGAATTGGCAGAATTGCGTTTGAAATGGCGCTAGGAAGACGCAAAAAAGTTGCAAGCATAGACAAGGCAAATGTGTTAGAAAGCTCAAGACTTTGGAGAGAAAAAATCCACGCTCTTGCAAAAGAGTATCCTTCGGTTGAAGTGGTGGATGTGCTTGTTGATAACGCAGCAATGCAACTTGTCAAAAATCCATCTCAGTTTGATGTTGTGGTAACAAGCAATATGTTTGGCGACATCTTGTCGGATGAAGCCTCGCAGTTGACGGGTTCGATAGGACTCTTACCCTCAGCATCGCTTGGGGAAACAAAATGCGGAATGTATGAGCCTATTCACGGCTCCGCTCCCGACATTGCGGGAAAAGATTTTGCAAATCCGATTGCTACAATTTTGTCGGTGGCTATGATGCTTAGATTATCCTTTAGACTTGAAGAAGAAGCTGCCTCTATTGAAACTGCCGTGGATAAAACCTTGACGGCAGGCTTTAGAACAAGAGATATTTTGGACAATAATACCGCGCCTGTCGGCACTAAAGAGATGACCAAAATAGTTATAAGTAATTTGTAGAAAAACAACAAGAGCGGAAAATGATTATTGCAAATTAGCAATTTATAGGAAAGCGAAAGAAAGTCCAAAAAAAGAAATATAAAGAAAACCAAAATCGGCGAGAGCAAAATAAAAAGCATTGTTTCAATGCTTTTTTATAAATTCAAATGTCGCATTGTTAAGTTGATAATTATTTGGCTATCCTTTATAATATGGGTTAAAACAGTAAAAGTAGGGTTATATGAAAGAATTTTTAGCAAGCAATAGCGTGTGGGTATATGTCTTTATATTTTTTGGCAAAATTTTGGAGGTTGCCTGTTCAACCTTGCGAATAGTAATGATAAACAGAGGCGAAAGAACCAAAGGTTCTTTGCTCGCCTTTTTGGAATTTTCTCTGTGGATTTTTATCACGGGAACCGTTCTATCCGATTTTCAAAATTCTCCTCAAAAAGTCGTAGTGCTTGCGCTTGCGTTTGCGCTAGGCGTTTTTATTGGTTCGTGGCTGGAAAACAAAATTGCGCTAGGACTAAGCACGCTTCAAGTAATCACAACCGAAAAGCCAACTGACCTTGTTGACAGACTTAGAGAAAGCAATCTTGGGGTAACTATAATTGACGGCGAAGGCAAAGATGGCCCGCGGTTCATATTGAATATACATTTGAAAAGAAACCGCGTCAACTCAACAGTAAAACTTATCAATGCCAATATTGAACATTGCGTCATAACCATAAGTGATGTGAAAGTTCTAAAGGGCGGATACATTCAAAAATAGAATGAAAGCGATTTCAAAATCTTATTATAAGTTTAAGCAAAACTAAAAACGATTTCAAAATTGAGCTACTAAATTAAATAAAAAACGGTAATTTCAACATAAATCAAAAGATGGTTTTAGACAATTTAAGATTAAATGAATGAAATTAACGAACAAAAATAGCTTGAAAATTAGCCACAAATTGTATAACTGAATGTTTAAGTAAACAAAAAGCACAGTTTAACTGTGCTTTTTGTGATTAGTTTGATTAGTTATTGTCTTCTATCTTAACCATTACGGCTCCCTGTTTTGCCTGGCAGAGAGGACATTCTGTCCACGCTTCTTTAAGCTCCGCCTCGTATCCGCAGTCTGCGCATTTCCACTTTACCTTTTGTGGTTTCTTGTACATAGTGCCGTCCTTCATTTGCGTGTAAAGCTGTTGGAAAGTGGACTCGTGGCATTTTTCAACTTGTATTAAATTGTTGAATAATCCTTCAATATCTTTGAATCCTTCTTCCTTTGCAATCTTAGCATATTCGGGATAAATCCTTGTAGCTTCGTTCTTTTCATCTTCTGCTGCAAGTTTTAGATTGTCAAGCAAGTTCCATTTTTGCTTGAAAGGATAGCCGGCCGATATATCGATATTTTCGATTGTTTCGGGAGATGCCGTTTGAATAAAAGTATACAACATTCTTGCGTGGTTAAATTCTTGCGTGATTATATCGCTAATCATATCCGCCATAGCAGTATAGTGCTGTTGAATTGAACCATATTCTAAGAATTTGTATCTTGTGCGCGCCTGACATTCTCCGGCATAAGCTTTTGCTAAATTTTGATAAGTTTTGCTATCTTTGAGTTTCATGTAATTCCTCCGTTTTGTTTAATTATGAGCAACTGAAAATTATTTATACTTTGAAATTCAATTTATCCGTTCGAGATTTTTAACTGTCGGGGCGGTAATTATATTTCCGTCAACATCAAAACAAGAACCATGGCAGGGGCAGTCCCAGGTTTTTGTTTCGTTATTGAATTTAAGTTGGCAACCAAGGTGCGCGCACCGCGGTTTGCAAGTGTGAAGTTCGCCGTTTTCATCACGGTAAACCGCGCGTTTTCTGCATTTATAATAAACAATATCGCCCTCGCCCTTTTGCAAACTCTTATAGGTTCTAAACACGGGTAAGAGTGGCATTATCACAAGATTTTTCACCGTGCAACCAAGGTTTTTGATAAAAGCAAAAAATCCTGCCGTAGGTCTTTGGGGGCTGTACAAATGCTCATACTCATTATCAACACCGTTTATCATATCGGTTATTAAAAGTGATGCCGCCATAGCCTTTGTCATACCCAACTTGTTAAAGCCCGTTATAACAAAGATGTCATTAGACTTTTTGCTGTAATAGCCAATATAGGGCAGTTCGTCAAAGGTTATACAATCGTTTGCCGCCCAAGTGCGAACGCATTCCCCGCCGTCTGTAAGGTGTTTCCCAAGCTCGAAAAGCCGCTCAAACTTGTCAGTTTTATCTATTCTTCCCGATCTGTGGTCAAGCCCGCCCACGATTAAATAATTATTTTGGTTTCTAAATGTTATGCCATTTTCCGCATCGCTTTGGTAAACGCCGTTGATATCTTTTGCTTTGTCAATAGCAACGGCATAGGAATGCGACTTATACATTCTTAAGAAGTACCAACCTTGAAAATTCATTAGGGGAAAGTTTGTGGCGATGATAATTTTTTGCGCGGTAATGGTTCCGTTTTTTGTGTAAAGTATGTGGTCGTTAAAATCCACATCAATAACTTTGGTGTTTTCAAAAACTTCAAAGTTGCAAGGCAATCCCTGCAAAAATTTAATAGGTTCAAAAATTGCTTGATTGGAAAGTTTGAGCGCGGCAGTTGTATTAAATCCGAGCATAGATTGTGTTTCAATATATTCTACATCGGCCCCGAAATCCTTTAGGGTATTATATTCCTCTTTTAGTTTTTCATTTTCGTTAGAGGTGTAAATATAACCGTCAAGGCGTTTGAAATCGCAATCAATTTTGTATTTTCGCACAAGGTTTTCGTATTCGTCAATAGCTTCCATTTGGGAGCGGAAGTAGAGTTCCGCCGCTTTTTCAGACCGCTTTTTTATTGAAGTAAAGGTATAGCCTAAAAGTGTTTCAATGTGCGCCGTGGTGCTGTGTGTTACGCCTGAGAAAAGCGTTTTAGCCTCAATCAAAGTAACATTTTGACCGCTTTCAGCAAGGCGGTATGCCGTCAAATACCCAGCAATACCGCCGCCAACCACAACGATGTCTCTTTCTATATCACGAGATAATCCTTCGCTTTTTGATTCTTCAAGTTTAACCCAAATTGATTCCATAGGGTTATTGTTTTTCAAATCCGCATTTATATGTATCTAAATCGTTTATACGGTCGGTTAATACTTAACAATATTGAAATTGTCATCGAGTAGCAACCAGTTTTGTGGGAATGGCAATCCTAACTTCCAATAACTTATGCCCCTTAAGTTCAATCGTTTTATCAAATCAAACTTTGCTTGAATACTTCTAGCATCCTCAAACCAAACTACATGGCGGGCGGAGGCGGAATCGACATAGTAAAAGAAAGGCGCTTGCGCTAAGTTGTCGTATTGTATTGCCACTTGGTACTGTCTTGCAAGTGTCAGCGCGCGTTGGGGAGATAACGCTTGCGCAAACTGTCCACCCGGAACAAAGGGCAATTTCCAGTCATAGCCGTAGAGGTTCTGCCCCATAAGAATTTTGTTTGCGGGAATTTCGGTGAGAGCGTATCTAAGCACTCTCTCAACTTGATTTATAGGTGAAACTGCCATAGGCGGTCCACCCGAATAGCCCCACTCATAAGTCATTATAACAACAAAATCGGTTACCGCGCCAAGCGCGCCGTAGTCGTGTGCTTGATACCATTGTCCCACTTGTCCCGCGCTGGTTTTGGGAGCTAGAGCTACAGAAATCATAAATCCCTCAGCGTGAAGACGCTGTGCTGCACGATTTATAAAGGTGGAATAGGCATCTCGAAGGTCGGCGGGAATAAACTCAAAATCAAAGTGTATGTCGCTAAATTT
>DATESK010000136.1:0-2488 GCA_035270865.1 Clostridia bacterium
GTTTCATCCCGTTCAGTAGCAAAGCCACCGATACAGGTCTCCACGGAAGTTGGGTCGTTGTTCGCATGCCATTACGAATCGCCCAAAGTCCTTAACTCTCAGCAACAGCCCCGATTTGGGCAACCAAGGCCATCACCAAAAACTTCATCGATATGCCCTTCGGCGATATTTTACCCCCGCCTTCGGCACGGCAGAACCTGACTAGAATACTGCACCACCAATATCTAAATATATTATACACTATGTACGGAAAATGTCAAATAGTTTGAGTTCCCGCGGGTTATCAATTATTGGTAATAATTATCATAAAGCGGCCATTAGTTGTGCGATAAAACTAGATTTCTTAGTTGTAATTAGGCAAATCTATATAACGATTACACACACACGCAATCAAGCGGTTTTAACGGTGATAAAGCAAATTTTTGCGAGTTATCAGTTGTTTGTAACGCCCAAATTATATCATCTGCCGCTATTTTGTATTCATTCTTGCCTAATGATTATTAGTTATTAGTAACGCCCAAAACCGTATCATAATATTGTGAAAAGTCAAACGCATCTAACTTCTCCTTAAATGCACTTTGATTATTGCCGTTATCGTAGCTAAATAAAAGCGCATCTGCAAGCTTCTTAGCACAAATTATTGTTGCGGCATCAATTTTGAGTTGATTTCTGCTGTCCAAAGTTTCACCCGATTGATTTAAGCCTAAGAAATCGCCTCCGCCCCTCAAATCAAAATCGAACGATGCAATTTCCATGCCGTCCATTGTATTCACCAGAGTATTTAACCGTGCAGAAACAGTCTTGTCTTCCGCTTTTCCCGTATGCAAAAAACAGTAAGCTTCATCGCCGTTCCGCCCTGCCCGTCCGCGTATTTGATGGAGTTGTGAAAGCCCAAAGCGGTCGGCGTTTAATATAACGATGTAAGTTATATCCGACACATCAATTCCTACTTCAATAACCGAAGTGCAGACTAGCGCGCGCACTTTGCCGTTTTTCAAATTTTGTAATGCTTGATTTTTTTCATCCGATGTTTGTTTTCCGTGAATTAGACCAAGCGGAATGTTTGAAAATTCTAATTTGTTTAGCGACTTGAACAAACTTTCAGCAGAATATATGGTCAAGCCTTCACTATCATAGAGTTTTGGACAAACAAATAAAGCTTTTTTGCCTTTTCTACACTCACTTGCGATGTAAGAAAACATTTTTTGTTTGCTGTCGTCTGTAACAATTCGGGTTTTAATGTTTACGGAGGCTTCCTCACGCTTGTATATCGTTGTAAATTTCAAATCTCCGTAAAGCAACATGGCAATAGTGCGTGGAATCGGTGTTGCGGTTAGAACCAAAATATCCGTTTCTCCCGCTTTGCGCTCAAGCACTTCACGCTGTGCAACTCCAAATCTCTGCTGTTCGTCAAACACAACAAGCGATAAATTCTTAAATTCAATTTTGTCATTAAGCAAGGAATGTGTTCCAATAACAAAATCAATTTTACCTTCCCTTAGTCCGCTTAAAATTCTAGTCTTTTCATCCTTTGATGTGGATGCGGTAAGCAAACTTGCGGTTATGCCAAGCTTTGATGCGAACTTCAAAAAATTCTCGTAATGCTGTCTAGCAAGAATTTCAGTTGGAGCAAGCATAGCGGATTGTCTTTTTGCTTTAGCAATAAAATAAACGGCAAAAAATGCAACAACAGTTTTCCCCGAGCCGACATCTCCTACAACAATTCTATTCATAAGTTTGTCGCTTGAAAGATCGCTATAAATTTCTTTAACCGCATCATCTTGTGATTTTGTCAAATTGAAGCCAAATGCGCAATTTAGGGCGTTTTGACAGTCAACTGTTCTAATATCTTGCGTTTTATAGAATACTTTGCGGGGTTTAATCAAATATTTTTTGACATTTTGGTAGAAAATTAAATTATTTACGGTGTCCTCTATTGCAAGTCTAGCTTTGGCATTTTTAGCTTCATCAAGAGAAGTTGGATGATGCACCGCCCTATATGTATCTAACAGAGTGATAATATTTTGTTCATTGCAAAATTCGTCCGACAGCAAAGTTTGAGGTTTATAAATTTCAAGACAATTAGAAATGATTTTTTTGAATGTGGTTTGTGAAATTAAACCTTTGGTCGGGTAAACCGTAAAAATACCTTGTAAAACATTTTTAGAAAGTGATAAGTCAACGCAACTCACACTTCCTTTTTCCAACTCACCTTCATTTAGTTTATTATCTTTGTAAGTTGATAGGTCAACGCAATTTTCTTTTTCTAATTTATCTAAATTTTGAGTATTGTCTAATGTTTCATTTGAACTAATGATTGGATTTGAATTGAATTTTTCTTTTAAGCGTTCATAAATAGGATTAAATAATACCCTACCTACTCCGTCAAACTGAACTTTTCCTAAGAATAAAAAGGTATCTCCCACAACAAAATTATTTTTTAAGTACGGTTGATTAAAAAATATTACCTTAAAAATTCCTTTTCCAC
>DATESK010000137.1:0-8811 GCA_035270865.1 Clostridia bacterium
TATTTTTTGACAAAGTTGCTTGCAATATAAAATCTACAAAGTTATTTTTTGACAAAGTTGCTTGCAATATTAAATCTTATTGCGGTGTTAAATAACAAAACCACCGTTGACTGACAAAACCTGACCTGTGATAAAATTCCCGCTTTCTCTCGCCAAGAACAAAACTGCGTTTGCAACATCAGCGGGTGTGCCTATTCTTCCAAGAGGGGTTTCGTTTTTTATAACTTCAATGGTTTCCTCTCCCAAGTCGTTTAGCATATCAGTTTGTATCGCGCCTGCCGACACAGCGTTGACCGTTATACCCGATGGCGCAACTTCTTGCGCTAATGCTTTTGTCATTCCAATCAGTCCTGCTTTGGATGCGGAGTAATGCACCTCACAACTTGCACCAACCTCGCCCCACATAGATGTTATATTTATTATCTTACCACATTTCCTTGAAATCATTCCCGAAAGTACCGCGCGGGAACAGTAAAACGCACCATCGAGGTTTACCGACATCATCGTGCGCCAATCCTCATCGGTTATATCCGTAAACAATTTTTGCTGCGCTATCCCCGCGCAATTTACGAGTATGTCAATTTTTCCAAAATGAGCTTCCGCTCTTTTCACAAGCTCTGCCACTTCGTTGGATTTTGAAACATCGGCTTGAAGCGCAATTACTCCGCCGTATTTTGAAAGTTGAGCGCAAAGCAATGCCGCCTTTTCTTCACTTTGATTGTAGCAAAGAATAATATTAAACTCTCCTATTGCCTGCCTTGCGATTTCCGCACCGATTCCACGAGATGAGCCAGTTATTAGCATAGTTTTCGTATTCATTTATTTCCCTCTAATTTTGTATTAACTATATTATAGTAATAAATAGTATTAAAATCAATATTAACTTTATTGAGTGCCTCTTAAAATTTATTGCATTTTCTTATTCTTTCTGTGCCTTTCTTATTGCGATTTTCTTATTCTTGTTGTGCTTTTATTGTTGCGACTTTCTTATTCTTAATGCGTCTTTCTTGTTCTTATTTTTGCAATTTTCTTTTTATTTGTTGCATATTTCTTAAAATGGTTTCCCTTTCAACAAAAAAAACGCACGGCTGTGCGTTTTTTAGTGGTTTTGATTATATTGTATTGAATAAATGCTTATAGTTTACAAATCTATATTCGTATAACGAATTATGCCTTTGCTGCCGCTTCTTCTGCAGCTTTCTTTGTTGCAATGTCTGCATCCGTCATTTTTCCAAACAAATCGCTTTCCGTAATTTTAGTGCTACCGTCAAATGCGGCAACATTAACGCGATGCAAATAGCTGTAGTCATCGGTATTGAAGTAGAAAAAGTCAATTCTTGCGCCTTTCTTTATAATATCAAGTTTGGTCCAATCAAGCTTAATTGTTCCTGCTGTTAATACGAGTGCTTCATTTGCGTTTTTGCCTTCGTTCTCAATCAAATTTATTCGGTACAACGATTTGGCGCTTGCCGAGTCGGTGTAGTAGACATAGTCTTTTCCCTCGACTTCCGCCACGAACTGCACGGTTGCGGTTGTTTTTCCAATAACTTTTTGTGAATAAGTTTCTGCCGTACCTGCCGTACCATTCAAATAATATATGAAACTGTCCGTAGTATCCGTGATCAGCGCGCCCTTTTCATAGCTTAAAGGGAAAACTTTGGTTTGGTTGCTTGCGGTCAACTGCTTTTCTGTCGCCACATCAAAGCTTAAGTCGGAAATTTGAACCTTGTTACAGAAAACGCCTTCAATCGTGTCGGTCGAACCCACAAGTTTTGTCTTTGTGTAGTATATAGTGAAAATATTATCGTTTTCAATAACCGAATCAATCAAAGCGATTTTATAATCTATAGTATAAGTGTCAAATTTAGCAAGATTTTTTTTGCCCGAACCGTCAACCTTTATAATGTTGAGTTCGTTGCAATTGCGATGAGCTTGCGCTTGGTCGGTGGTTGCGGTGGTGTAAATAATGTAATCAGATGCGGCAGAGGACTGCGCTAAACTGTAATTTGTATCGTATTTCCAAGTGTAGCTATTAACGCTTGTAACAAGTTCAGTGCGGTAAGCTCCGCTACCGTCCGAGATGTTTTTGCTTGTCTTCATTCCGCTAAAGTCTATAGCGTATATCACATTTGCGTTGTAGTACAAAATGCGCGAAGGAGTGAAAATGTAAGGATAGCTTCTGTTTGCAAGCGTATAAATCTTTTGTGTGATTGAACCGTCAATCTTTGTACGCATAAAGTCCAAATTCGTTGTGGATGCAGTACCTGATTTGTCTTTTTCGTTGTTTGGAGTTGCGTAATAAATCCATTCTCCAAAAACCGCAATTCCGCTGTTTGTATCGCTCGAATAAATATGTTTTGGAACAACAAGCGCAAAACTGTCAGCGACAACCGCCCCATTTTCATCAAGAGTGGCTCTCATTATGCCCTGCTTAAACACATTGCCCCAATCGTTTTCCGCTGTTGTACCCTGAAAACCGTTCACAAAGTAAACATAGTTGCCTTGCTCCACGGCGTAACCGCCGTTGCTCAAAACATCCGCGTTAGCATCGCCACCACCGATAGATTGCCATTCGTACTTATTGCACCCGGTAAAAGCAACCGCCAAAACTACTAGAAGCACTAAGGCGACTATTATCGAAAATTTCTTCTTCATAAATAAATTTCTTCTCCTACTTTAGACAATTTCCACATAATTATATAGTATAAAAAAAATTAAAGCAATAATTTCGTGCAAATTTTTGAGATGGCTATAATTTTAAGAGGAGTGGCTATGAATTTTAAGAATTACCGCAGCGCTTTCCCGATATCGAACAACAAAATAGTTGAGTTTGGGAAAATTGCGGAGTCCGACTTAACCCAAAGTGAAAACAAAACTTTATCGCAAAGCGAAAGTTCCGCAACTAATTCTTATTCTAGCGGCGCGAATACGCCCTATGTCGATTTTTTTTCAAATGATATAACCAAACAAAAGACGCAAACACAACCAAAAACACCAACAAAAAGCGATACTGTATCGGTTGCAAGTTACAAATCTTTTCTTTCACAGCACGACAAATTGTCGCAGGAAATTGATGATAAAAACAAAAAATAACAAAAAAGTGGGAAAAAACATTTAAAAACAACAATTTGTTATTAAAACGCCGTTTTGTCGACAGCAAGAAAACACGGAGAATTAACTCCGTGTTTTTGTTGCATTTTGTCATTTGTTATTGTTGTAATTTGTTTGCTTTCTAGTAAATTTGTAGTACCTTAGAAAATTAACATTAACTTTAGAGAAAATCCTCGAACTTCGATTACATTAAAAGCGAGCCGTTTTCGCTGTCTATTACATACAAGATGTTTATTTCTTTGCCGGTTTCGGCATCCACATAAACAAAGTATAATCCGTTTCCTTCGCAGGCAAATTCATAAGTCAGCCTTTCAGCGTTACGGTAAGGAATAAGCGCAAGTCTGCCTTCGTTAGGATTAAGTGAAGATTTAATCGCTTTTCTTGCCGTAGCAATACCAACAGTCGGCGCAGGTAAAGTGCGGTTTGTGTGGTTATAAGCGTAACTCTTTGCGTCAACCCCTAGAATTTCACCGTTATCGCTTGCGACTTTGACCTTTATCATATCAGGGTAGATAACAACATCATTCATTGTGGGGCATAAGTTTACATAATACGAACCTTTCATATTAGTAACCCAAACACTTTTCAAATTTTCATATCCGAGTCCGCTCATATATTTTTCGGCAATATCAACGCACTCGTCGCTTGTGAGTGTTTGCCCGCCTATTTCACGGTCACGGTCTAAGAGCAAAACTTTTCCGCCTTTCTTTGCGACTTGCACCATTGCGCTGTCGTTGTTTTCAAATACAGCGGTATAGTTCAATGTTACGATATCGGTGTGCCATTCGCCGTCAAATTTTATTTCTTTAATATTTCCACTTCCTACTGCTTTTTGAACAAATTCACGCCCCGTAGCTTCATCAATGTCGGCTCCGCTTAATCCTTTGGTTTCTTTATCTGCTAAAGCATCAGAGAATGGTCCATCGTAGATTAGTTGCGGATATTCAACGGCAGTTTCATTAAAATCTATAAATATTTGCCCGATTGCGCCAGATAAGACACCATCGGTTGCCATATCCATATTTCCGCTTTCAATTTGTGTGTGAACATCGCCAAGCGCAACATTTACTTTTCTTAGGATTTCGCTCATCTTCTTTAATGTTGCCTCGTCCTCTTGTGATAAAGTTTTTTCGCTGTTTAATTCAATCGCAAGATAATGGCAATAGTCGCTTGTTTGGTTCATAAATTTCTTCAACTTACTCAAACCCTCATCCTGTGAAGACAAAGATGCAAGGCTCATACCCGCAAGGTCAGCAGTCTTCCATACATCATAAAGCATTTGTGTTTGTTGAGTAGCATCGTTAGACGCGTCAAGCTTACTCATTTTAACGGAGATGTCGTTGGTTTCGGCAACAAGGTCGAAATACGCACGCTGGAAAGCGGCATTCTTCAAACTTGTATCACTCACATTATTTGTTGTTCTCGTTCCCACAATGCTTAATCCGATGACCAAGCCGATAATAACAAAAGACATAAGCGTTATAACTACTTTAAGTCCAGTATTTTTATTCTCTCTCTTTTTTTCTTCATGCGCTTCGGCTTGCGGACTTTTATTCTCGTATATTTCATTTCTATCATTTTTCATAATTACTCCTCGGCTTTATTTATTTAATTCTATTTTTGATAAATTCGTCTTAATTTCCCTATTAGCAAAATGCGTGTTGACCGATATTGAGCAAAACAGGTCTATTGCGCATCCAAGATGATGTTGCTGTACTTGGATTGTAATAGAACAAACAACCATTTGAGGGATCCCAACCGTTCATAGCGTCTTGTGCCGCCTTTTGCGCGGTGGAATTAGGAGAAAGGTTTATCTGTCCGTCATCAACACAGGTAAACGCATACGGTTCGTAAATAACACCTGAAATGGTATTAGGGAATGATGAACTCTTTACGCGGTTTAGCACTACGGCTGCAACTGCAACTTGTCCAGTGTACGGCTCACCTCTTGCTTCTGCGTAAACAAGTTTAGCAAGCAAATAAACATCTGACGAGGTATATCCGCCCGATGAACTGCTACCCGACAAACTTACTCCTAATTTGGAAGCAGTTTTGGCGCCGACTATTCCGTCTTGATACAGTCCGTGAGTTCTTTGAAAATATTTAACTGCATTTTTGGTCTTTAAGCCGAAAATGCCGTCAACGGAACCACTCATATAGCCCCAGTTTTTGAGTCTGGTTTGCACAGTACGAACGGCTGAACCTGTGCTTCCTTGCTTCAATACCGCCGCTTCAGCAACAATGACATTGCTGTTGTTTAAGGTTACGATAAAAGCAACCGAGGCGACCGAGAAGAAAGTAAAAAGCACTAAAATAATAGCAACAATTCTCTTTTTCATAATTCTCCTTGAAAAAATTCTCTTGTTGCTATTTTGTTTGAAATTTTGATTTCTATTTATTTTTAATGAAATTTTGTGATTTTCATATGATTTTTGCTTGGAGCTTAGAAACAGTTTCAATTTCTCATCAAAAAATCAGCTTTTGTAAAAAATTTTGTCTATTATTTCTTTAACCCAAGATTTGTAGGTAATATCCTCACCGTCACCGTTTGGCACAAAGCATAAGGGCGGAAATGCAACGCACCACCAATTATCGCCTTGCGCGCTTCCAAGTCCCACAACTAGCGCGTCATAGTTGCCTTTGGGGAAAAGGTATTCGTCATATTGTCTGTCGGGGAAATATTCACACGCGAGCGTAACTGTTGCGCCGTAGTCAAAATAGTTTTCTTCAAGTATGCTTTGCGCAATTTTTTCAATTTCGGGCATTGCCGCCTGCAAAGTCGCATACGCCTCTCCTTTTGTTTGGCAATTTTCAAGTTTAGTGGAAAAGAACGCGGTTAGTTCATCCCTAACCTTGAGTTTGACCGATTGGTCATCATCGCTGTTGCTGTTAGCGCGAATATGTATTCTCAAACACTCATTTGCAACCGTGTTTTCGTTTTTGCCGTTGCAGGCGCAAAGTACCGTTACAATCACCGCCAACAATAATATTGCCGCCAAAATTAGTTTGCGTTTCATAATAATAACCTCTTGCAATATTATTGCCAAAAAGCTGTCAAACTAAACTTTTGAATTGAATAAATTGAACTAAAATAAAGAAAACTGTTGTTAATATAAACAAAGTAATTGTTAATAAAGTTTTAATCAATAAACGAAGTAAATGCGTTTCTCAAATCCGTTGCGAAATGATTTTGCGCGTGATATATTTATATTATGGATATAAAAGAAAAAACCGTAACAAAAAACTATGTCTACCGCGGCCGCATAATCAAAGTACGCAATGATGAGGCGTTACTTCCAAACGGAAAGCCGTGTCTTCGCGAAGTGATTGAACACAACGGCGGAGCGAGCGTGCTTGCAATCGATAAGGATAATCACTGCTATCTCGTACGACAGTTTCGATATCCCTTTAATGAAGAAACGCTAGAAATTCCAGCAGGCAAGTTGGAGGTAAACGAAGATCCAAAATTGTGCGCCCTTCGCGAACTAACCGAAGAAACGGGACTTTTAGCGCCTGATGTGGATTTTCTTTGTAAAGTTTATCCGACTCCGGGCTATTCGACTGAAATTATTTACATTTATCTTGCAAAAGAATTTATTCAAACGCAAGCTAATCCTGATGAGGACGAATTCTTAAATGTTGTAAAACTTCCACTTTCTGAGGCTAAGGCTATGGCGAAAAACGGCGAAATTAAGGATGCTAAAACAGTAGTCGCTCTGCTTTTTGTATAGCCAAAGTTAAACAGCATTGCAAATTTTTGTTTTTTTATTTCCTTTTTATGTTAACCGTATAATTTTTTTCCCTTTGCACACATTAAAGCCATCGACAAGTGTCGGAGGGAATATGAGAATTTTAGAAGAAGTCGTAAAAAATACCGATATGGGCATTCGCGCCATAAATAACATTCGCTCTTATGTAGAAGACGAAGAACTTATGCACACGATGCTTTGCCAAAGGGAAGAACTGAAACGGATTCAAACGGAAGCTGAAAGTCAACTTAGCGAAGAAGAGTTAGAGGAATGCAGATCCAACAAGTTTCAGCAAATGATGCTGAAAGCCGGTGTCAAAATGAACGCAGTATTTGATAAATCTAATACTAATATTGCTCAAATGATGATAGAAGGCACAAATATGGGCATCAATTCCGTGCAAGAGGAAATCAACGAAATGAATCTTAAGGGTGAAGAAATTCCACCGATCGCAACCGAACTGATTTCTCTCTACGACAAAAATATCAACGAACTTAGACCTTTCTTGTAAGAGTTTGAGTTCACAACTAACAGCTTATTTATAATTATGTTTACCAAAATCATATTTTAGTGAACAGCAATTATTAAATAACAAAAGGACGGTAAATCCCGTCCTTTTTTTTGTGCTTATGTACGATAAATCCCGTCCTTTTTTTTGTGCTTATGCACGATGAATCCCGTCCATTTTGTGCTTATTGTGTTTGTTTTGCTATTTACGGCGTATAGAACAGACAATAGTATGCGCCGTCACTTATTGTCCAACTTCCCGTTTCGTCCGCGAGCATATATTTTGCATCGTAGAAAATCGAGTTGAAATCAACCGTTATTTTGAATTCAGTATATCCATATAATTGCGCAACTGCAAGCAACACGGCAAGTTGTTCCACAGTACTCACAACTGCTGTTGCGGTGTTGGAAATTTCGCTTGGCACTTTCACCAAACCAACCATACGCTCTCCGTCAAGCATCGCTTCATTTACGGTGTAAGATATATATTCAAAATATTCAAAAGCGGAATCATCGGCTGCTGCATAATAATCTCTGTTTTCCGTGTGTGTACCGCTTATTTCAGTATCGCTAAGCAAGAAATAATTATGTCTGGAGTACTCAAATCCTCCTCTTATAGGATCGCCCCAAGTGGTATCGGCAGCATACCAATTCTTTATTCCGTCGTCGTCTGTATCAAGCAAAACTTTGTTCCACGCGTGTCCCTTTGCGGGATCGTTTTCAATATAACCTATAACGCGGAAAGATTTTATGCCCTCAAGTCCACAAAGAAGGGTGAAAGCTTTGGATTTTCCATCGCAAACTGCCCTGCGCGTTTCTCCCGTACCTTTGAGGAAAACACCTTCAAGATAGAAACCGTCATACGCCAAACTTTGGTCAGCGGTTGGATTAGGGATTTCATCACTAGGCTCGCCGCCTGCGCCTGCAAGCGCGTAATCATATTCGACATCGGCTATAATCCAGTCATAAATTGCGTGAGCCTTTTCAAGGTCGCTCATTTCATCGTTGCAAATTGTTAATGAAACGGCTCGGGCGTTATTATAAATTGTTTGCGCATTAGTTCTTGCCGTTGTCTCTTCCCCTGTTTCGCCAGGAACTGCATTGAATGTTGGTTTGTAGCCCCAAGAGATTATTCGGTAAAGCATATTTGAACTTGTAACATTATAAGTTTGTGCAACACCGTCAATAGGGAGAACCGTCCTGCCACTAGCCTGTGAAGTATGTAAAACTCCCGCTTTTTGCGTTGTACTAGCCGCCGCTGTTTCATAATAGTAAGGGCTTGTATTATCAAATGTATCGGTTGAAGTTATAGGTGATGTGCTTGCACAACTAAATGTTGCCTTGTTCGCGCTGACAAATGCCGGCGAAATCCCGTTACTTCCGCCCTCGTCTAAGCCTTGATTTACAGCCAGTTGCACTTTGCTTTGAAGTTCATTTGATGTTG
>DATESK010000138.1:0-3226 GCA_035270865.1 Clostridia bacterium
AGCGTGAAATGCTTTGGTTTGACCTTGCGAAGTACCTTAAAAGTTCAGGGAAAACGGTGGTTTATACCACAACGCAGGCGCTGGAGGCAACCTCAATTTCCGACCGCATAGTTGCGTTGCATTTGGGTGAGTTTAAGCAAGTTGGCAGAGCGGAGGAGATATACAACGCACCGCAAAGCATTTGGGCGGTGGAACAGTTGGATCAAAATTTCAGTTTTGGCGATGCTTTGCTTGAAAAGACGGACAATAAATTGATACTAATCATTGACGGAATGAAGTTGGATGTATCTTTCCTTGAAGATAAGTTGATTTCAACGAAATATATAAGGAAACTTGTGTTGTTCGGCGCACATTGTGAAGACTTTGAACAAAATGAAAACGGTATTGAGTGCGGTGTGGAAATAAACTTTGGCAAATCAAATGGCGAATACATTTCTTACCTTTCTAACGGCTGGAGAATAAAAAGCAAAGAAAAATTTGAAGGACAAGTCAAAATTGCTCCAAAAGCAGATAAATTGTTTTTGTTTGATAAGGTAAGCGAAAATTCTATACTGAAGTAATATTTTGCCGTGATTGTTAAAAGCAAAACAAGGAGAAAGCGTGAGGATTTTAGGTATTGACCCCGGAATCGGAACTATGGGATATGGCTTAATCGAAATGACGCGGGGAAAACCTGTCGCTATTGATTACGGCGTTGTGCAGACTCCAAAAGAAAATACCTTGCCCGAACGGTTGCTAATGCTTGAACAAAGCCTTATAAAACTTATTGACAGCTTAAAGCCAGAACAAATTGCGGTGGAAGAATTGTTCTTTACCAAGAATATTACGACTGGAATTGCGGTTGCCGAGGCGCGCGGAGTTATACTTTTGACTGCGATAAAGAAATGCGCTGATGTTTTTGAATATACACCTAACCAAATAAAGCAAGCAATCACGGGTAGTGGAAAAGCGGATAAAAGGCAGATGCAAACTATGGTGCAAATTCTTTTGAAGCTAAAGGAAAAGCCTAGACCTGATGATGCTGCGGATGCACTTGCAGTTGCTATATGCCATGGGCAGACTGGCAGACTCAGCACGGAGTTTAGAGTTAAATAAAAATATAGAGAAAAGTCTAGTGCTTAAGGTTGAGAGATAAACTATTTATAGATTGAGCAAGATGAACCTAGTGTTTAGGTTGAGCAAAAGTTAAATAGGTAACTAGCGAAAGAGTGAACAAAAACTAGCGAGGGAATATGTACGCATTTATATCAGGGAAAATAGTTTCGGCAAAAGACGGACAGATTGTTATAGAGAACAACGGTATAGGCTATCTTTTGACAGTCAGCGGCAATACGCTTGCAAAGGCGGGAATAGTCGGCGCGACACTTCAACTTCATACTTACCTTCAAGTGAAAGAAGATTTACTGGCGTTGTTCGGATTTGCTACTATTGAGGAAAAACAATTCTTTCTCAATTTGATATCAATCAGCGGAATAGGCCCTAAACTTGCTATGCAGGTATTATCAGGCTATGACCTTAATACTTTGGCGGCGGCGATTGCAACTGGCGATGTCGGGACTTTGTCCAAAATCAAAGGACTAGGAAAGAAAACGGCGGAGCGTATAGTTTTAGAGCTTAGGGACAGCTACAATAAGGGCGAAGCAGATGTCTTGCTTAAATCGAATATTGAAAATGGCGTAAATAATGACATAGCTGATGCGGTTTTTGCCCTAGTTCAGCTTGGAGTAACAAAAACCGAAGCGGTGAAGGCTATAAAATCTGCAAGCGAAAAAGTCAGCGGAGTGGAAAAACTTATTTCATATGCGCTACGCAATATGTAAAAAAGATAAATCAACTTGCAAAAGATGATGCACAATCGCAAACAATAGCAATAAGTCATATGAGCAATAAGCTACAAGATATGAGCAATAATTTAGAGATATGAAAAAGCAAAAGAAATAGAGATACGGCAATTAAAAGGAAGATAGAATGGAAATTGACAGTGCTGATGAGGCAAGAATTGTAAGTAGTCTGCAAAGCCGTGAAGATGAGGCTGAAAATACCCTGCGTCCAAAAACTATGGATGAGTATATAGGGCAGGATAAAATCAAGTCCAATCTTTTGGTATACATCAATGCGGCAAAAAAACGCGGAGATGCGCTTGACCATGTTTTGCTTTACGGCCCTCCTGGACTGGGAAAAACCACGCTTGCGCATATTATTGCATCGGAGCTGGGCGCGCAGATTCATGTTACATCGGGTCCTGCCATAGAAAAGGCGGCGGATTTAGCGTCAATACTCAGCAATTTAGAAAAAGGTGATATTTTGTTCATTGATGAAATCCATAGACTAAACCGCAATATAGAAGAAGTTTTATATCCCGCAATGGAAGATTACGGCATAGATTTTATGTTTGGCAAAGGTCCGTCAGCACGAAGTGTCCGTCTATCACTTCCGCAATTTACCTTGATTGGCGCAACCACAAGAGCGGGTATGCTTTCGAGTCCTTTGCGAGATAGGTTCGGTGTTATATTAAGGCTGGAAAGTTATACGCCCGATGACCTTAAAAAAATCATAACTAGGTCTGCAGGTCTTCTCAATATCAGCATTGAAAGCGAGGCGGGGGATGAACTTTCCAAGCGAAGCCGTGGAACACCTCGTATCGCTAACCGATTGTTAAAGCGTGTCCGTGATTTTGCGGACTATGAAAATTTGCAAACTATTGATAGCAAAATTACACGCAAAGCGCTAAGACTTATGGAAGTAGACGGTTTAGGACTTGACCTTGTTGACCGCACTATTTTGGAAACTATGATCAAAAAGTTTAACGGCGGTCCTGTTGGCTTAGATACCTTGTCGGCTGCAACAAATGAGGAACAAAGCACGATAGAAGACATTGTCGAACCTTATCTTATGCAACTTGGGTTCATTTGCCGTACACCGCGCGGACGGGTTTGTTTGCGTGGCGCATACGAGCATCTAGGCTTTGCTTTTCCCATGGATAAAGCCGAAGAATTAAAGGCTTTGACAGGCGAAGATAATTGAGCAAAATAGCTAGTGGGTTTAATTTTCATAAAAAATAGTTTTAATAATTAAACCAAAATAGACGGCAACTATTAAAACAAAATAAATAGTAAATATTAAACCAAAATAGACAGCATCCTTACTAAATAAGAAACAATAAAATTACAACATAGCGATAAAGCGGATATAAAATTGAAAACATCAGATTTTAACTACTACCTAC
>DATESK010000139.1:0-5330 GCA_035270865.1 Clostridia bacterium
GTTGACGGGTGAACGCATAGCGTTTAGGTATACATAATCACGATTCCCCGCGCTCTCCGTCTTTAGTTCTTGATATAATTTTTTTGTTTCGTCAAATACCGCTTTATCGTCCTCAGCCGTAAACAAAATTCTAACTATTGTTGTAAACGGCGGAAATTTTGTTACTTGTCTGGAATTTATTTCCTTTTCAAAGAATCCGTTATAATCGTATTTTTTTGCTAAGCGGAAAACATAGTGTGTCGGAACGAATGTTTGAAGCAATACCCTACCCTCTTTCTCTGCCCGTCCTGCTCTGCCTGCTACCTGTGTTATAAGTTGAAAAGTGCGTTCGCTGGCCCGGTAATCGTCCAAAAACAGCGCAAAATCCACATCCAAAATCCCCACTAGTGTTACATTCGGGAAATCGTGTCCTTTTGCAATCATTTGCGTACCAACCAAAATCTGCGCTTCGCCTTTCCCGAATTTCTCTAGAATTTTGAAGTGCGCGCCTTTTGATTGAGTAGTATCTATATCCATTCTAAGCACTTTAACATCGGAAAACAACTCGTGCAGTAAATTTACAACTTGTTCCGTTCCCGTTCTGCCAAAGCGAATATGCTCGCTTCCGCACTTAGGACACTTTTGTGGCACGGTATAATTCTTCCCGCAATAGTGGCACTTCAACCTTGAAATTGAACGGTGATAAGTCAAATTGACGTCGCACTCATCGCACTTTGGAATGTAACCGCATTCCTTGCACATAAGAAACGAAGAAAATCCTCTGCGGTTCAAAAATAAAATTGCCTGTTCGTTTTTCTCAATTATAGTTTTCAAAGCCTCAACAAGATTTGTGGACAATATGCTTCTATTGCCGTTTCTAAACTCCGAACCCATATCCACAATTTCTATATCTTTCTGCTTGTACTTTGCAATTCTATCGGGCAATTCCAGTAAGGTTATCTCGCCCTTTGTGGCTTTAAGGTAGGTTTCAATTTCTGGCGTTGCGCTGCCAAGCAGTAATGGCGCATTGTTGTAGTCCGTGCGGAATTTTGCAACAACCTTTGTATCGTATCTAGGATTAGAATCGCTTATGTAACTGCTGTCGTGCTCTTCATCTATGATTATAAGTCCAACATCTTTAAGCGGTGCAAAAATCGCACTTCTCGCCCCTATTGCAATTTTGGCTTCACCGTTATAAAGCCTTGACCATTCGTCAAATCTTTCGCCCTCGCTAAGTCCCGAATGGAGTATCGCAATCTTCTCGCCAAATCTTGCGCGAAAAAGTTTGAAAATTTGTGGCGTTAAAGAGATTTCGGGAACAAGCATTATAGCAGTTTTACCGTTTTCTAAAACTTTTTCGATTATGGTTTGATAAACTTCAGTTTTACCGCTTCCCGTTACTCCGTGAAGCAAATATATACCGTTTTTTTCTTTAACCGCATTGACTGCAATCTCTTGAGCGTGAGTAAGTTTATGGTGTGTTTCTACACCCTCAACATCGGAAAAAGGCGTTCTGCGAACGGTAACGAATTCACTTTTCAATATACCTTTGTCAACAAGCGCCGAAATTGCGCCTGCGCCAAACTTATTGCTAAGTTCGGATTGATATTCGCCCTCGCCTCTTGCAATAAACTCAAGCGCCGCAAATTGCTTTTTTGCTCTGCTAATAAGTAGTTCAAGCGTTTTTGCTACATCTACGCCGTCGGCTATTGTTATGTAACTGCGTTTTAGTTCGCAATCTGCATCATCGCGCATTTTTGAAGGAATAAACAACCTTAGGGTATCAATAAACCTAAGGTTGTATTTACTTTTCATAAAGCGCATAAGTTCAAGCATTTCAGGACGGATAGGCGCGTCCAACACTTTGATTATGGGTTTAATTTTGTCTAGGTACAATGTGGTTTCTTTCTCGTTAACCACAAACCCTACTATCTTTTTTCTACCAAATTCAACAATGACTCGGCTTCCAACTTCGACATCTTCGCCAGAATAGTCAAAGGTGCGGTCAAGGTCGTTTGTGGACAAATCAACAATAACCTCATAAATCATTTTAGCTCTAGAACCTTGTCCAAAATGATATTTGCCATATCTTTTTTGAGCATAATGTCATAGTCGTATTCGTTGCCGTTCTTGTCAAATATTGTGGCAATATTAGTATCGTATCCAAATCCCGCACCTTCTTTTGTAACATCGTTGGCTACGACCATATCGGCATTTTTCTTCTTCATTTTCTTAAGAGCGTTTTCTTTCAAGTCCTCTGTTTCCGCGCTGAAAATAATCATTTTTCTGTCGCCCTTAACCTCACCTAGCGCAGCGGCAATATCTGGATTCTTTTCAAGTTCAATCACAATTTCACTCGCTTTCAGTTTGTGTGTTGTGTGATTTTTAACACGGTAATCAGCAGGAGCTGCCGCTTTAATTATTATATCTGCAGGAACATAGTTTTCCATAACAGCGTCATACATTTCCTGCGTGGATTTCACTCTGATAACTTTAGTAAAATTATCGGGAATAGGAATGCTGACTTTTCCCGCAATAAGAATTACTTCCGCACCGCGTTCAGTCGCCGCCTGCGCAATAGCCATTCCCATCTTACCGCTGCTTCGGTTAGAGATATAACGCACTCCGTCAACATCTTCTTCGGTTGAACCAGCCGTTATTAAAAGAGTTTTGCCTTCATAATCGGTTCTCGGCATAAGGATTTCTTCGATAGCGCGGACAATATCAATAGGTTCTGCCATTTTGCCTCGTCCTACATCTCCGCATGCTAATCTGCCCGAAACAGGTTCCAAAATGATACAACCTTTTTTCTTCAAAAGTTCAAGGTTTGCCTCGACCTGCTCGTTTTCGTACATATTTGTGTTCATTGCAGGACAAATAAGTTTTGGAGCTTTACACGCCATAAAGGTTGTGTTCAAAATATCGTCTGCAATACCGTTTGCCACTTTACCGATTGTGTTTGCAGTCGCTGGTGCGATAACAAAAATGTCGGCTTTTTTTGCTAAAGAAACATGCTGAATATCGAAATCAAAATCGCGGTCGAATAAATCCGTTATAACACGGTTACCCGACAGCGTTTCAAACGATAGCGGCTGAACAAACTGCACGGCGTGTTCGGTCATAACGACCTCAACATTAGCCTCAAGTTTTTTAAGGCGCGAAACAATCTCGCAAGCCTTGTAAGCCGCGATACAGCCCGTAACTCCTAAAACTACAGTTTTTCCTCTTAACATAATTTAGTCCTTAACAATTTTTAATTTGCCTTCATAAATTTCTTTACAGGCAAGTGTAACCGGCTTTTCGCCGGAATTTTCTAGATAACTTGATTCTTGTGTAAGCAATTCGCGGGTACGCTTTGCGACTGCAACAGTCAGAGCGTAACGGCATTCTGCCTTTTTAATTAGTTTGTCAATAGGTGGGTCTATCATTATTTTTGTTCCTCCGATAAAGATTTTATAACATCAAAATTGCGTTTTGTTTGATACTTTGCTGATTTTATTATTGATATAAGAGCTTTTGCACATTTATTTATATCGTCATTGACGATGATATAATCATAATTTTTCATATCCGCTATTTCAGTTTTTGCCTCGGCAATTCTGCGGTCAAGCGATTCCATAGTTTCGCTTTTTCTTCCCATAAGGCGTATACGCAAGTCGGACAGAGTCGGCGGCGTAACAAAGACAGTGATAGCATCAGGATACTTTTCCTTCATACTTTTCGCGCCCGTTACATTTATATCAAAGAGAACATCCCTACCTTCGCGAAGCGGATTTTCAATTTCGCTTTTTAATGTGCCGTAGTAGTTGTTGAATGTTCTAGTATATTCAATAAACGCGTCATTTTCTATATACTTTTCAAACATCTGTTCGCTTATAAAATAATAATGTATGCCGTTTTCCTCATCAACGCGTGGTTCGCGTGAAGTTGCTGAAACCGAAAACTTCAAGTCGGGCATTTGTGCAAACACCTCTTTTAGAATTGTTCCTTTGCCTGCACCGGAGAAACCCGATATGATAAATAAAATTCCTATACTTTTCATTATGCCCTTGCTTTATCTGTTTTATATTTGTGTTTAGTAACTTTCACTTTAGTTTGCAAAAACTTAACATACAGCCTTTTTCATAACCCTATTTTTTATTCGTTTACTTTGCAATGCTATTTATTGCATTTATAAGATTATCCAAAACTTAATCTATTGCGCTATTCAATATTTTGCACTTGCTCACGGATTTTTTCTATTTCATTCTTTAGTTTAAGCACATTTTGTGTAACTATCAAATCATTAGCTTTTGAACCTATTGTGTTTGTTTCGCGGTTAAGTTCTTGAATTAAAAAATCAATTTTTCTGCCCACAACGCCATCTGATGAAATAAATTTAGCAAGTTGCGAAAAGTGCGCATTTAGTCTTGTCAGTTCTTCGTCAATGGAACAACGGTCAGCAAAAATAGAAACTTCTGTTGCAATTCTCGCCGCATCGACCTCAATATTTTCAGTAAGTTCGGCAAGTCTTTGCATAAGATGTTCGCGATATTCTATGACAACAAACGGCGCGCGCTCTGCAATTTTTGCAACAAAACTTTCAACTACTTTAAGTTTTGCGGTCATATCTTCTGCAATGGCTTGACCTTCGGCTATACGCATTTCCTCAAGGTCAGTAAGGGCGGAAACGGTAGCTAAAACAAGCAAGGTTTTAAGTTCATCTTCATCTTCCTCAGGCTCGCATCTCTCAATAATGTCGGGAGCTTTAAGCAGTGAAGTCAGCGTTAAATCATCTTCAATTCCAACCTCAGCCGCAAGTGTTGCTACGGTTGCAAGGTAGTTCTTTGCAAGTTCGACATTAGCCTTAAATCCGCCTGCTTCTGCGCTGTTGTTCGCATAGTTGATATAAACATCAATATGTCCGCGCTCCACAACCTGTTGTATGTTTTTTCGGACAGTATCTTCAAGTGAATTGAAAGTTTTTGGAAGTTTAATGTTCAAATCTAAAAATCTGTTGTTGACAGACTTCATTTCAACTTTTACACTTTTACCGCTATGACTGGCTTCTCCCTTTCCATACCCTGTCATACTTTTCATAATTTTCTCCTTTACGCCCGTCATAAAAGTTTTGTTTAGCTAAATCAATATAATGCACAAAAAATTTCAATTTTGAAAATTTGTATAAATTAAGTGTAATGTGATTATAGCACACGCACGCGCAACTAGACAACTTATAAATATTTATTTATATTAAAAATTACCAAAAATCTTAAATTATTGTGCAACATACAAGCGTATATGCAGTTTTCAAGACTTAATATCTAACATTTTAATAAAAAAGCGCGTAAATTTTACGCGCCCAAGTTTAT
>DATESK010000140.1:0-2192 GCA_035270865.1 Clostridia bacterium
CCGCCGCCACACTCAATCCGAGTATAATTGCGGCTTGTACTATATCAACATAAATCAATTTTATTTGAAGATTGAGAAGATTTTTCATCAAAATTGCTATCACTTCGGCACCAACAAACGAAAAAATCATCGTAGTAACAAATACACACAACGCGATAAGAACGCTTTGAATCAAAAAGACTTTCAAAACTTCGCCGCCGCCACCGCCCACAGCGCGGATAATTCCTACCGTTCTTTTCTTATCACTAACGGTTGCGCTAACATAGTTGGCAAGCAGCAAGACCGCAAATAATCCGAGTGCCAGTCCCGCGTAGAGCGCAACATCCTTTCCTATAGTCAAGGATTGATCAGCAAACATAATTTGTCTAGTAATATAGTTGGACAAAGAATAGCGCACTCCGTTTTGCTCATCAAAACTCAATTCCACCGCTTTATTGAGGACTCTTGAGTTATCGGGGGAGGCGGTCAAAGCAAAGGAATAATCGGCTGGCGCTTTCGATATTAAATCTTCGCTTAAAATAACAAGCGCGTGCCAACCGCTCTTCATTTCTGAATAAAACTCATCATATAAGCGCGATGCTTCAATAGACATCTTATCATCGCCTATTTCATTCAAAGGCTTATATTTATCATGATTAAATCCTGTATCGACTATTCCGCATATTTTAACAATTCTATAACCGGGTTCGTTTTTGAAGGAAATTTCCAATTTCTGTCCATACAAATCTTCACGCGAATTTATTACTTTTTTTTCACCTTCGTAATGGCTGCCCCCAAAATTACCTCCTGAATCATAGCCTGCTCTTTTATAAAGCTGATATGCATAATCGGTTATTGCTATCTCATCATCAGTAACAGGTAAATGTCCATACACTTTGAAGCCTGTGGCAATTTGCATATCTTCATCTAAATATACCGCTCCATTGATACCGATATAGTCTGCGCATCCAAATACGCTGGATTGCTCATCCATTTTGTGCTTTATATTTGTTGAGTATCCTATCTCGCTGAAAGGTACTACACCCACGAAATTCTTGCCTACACTTTTCTCAATTTTGGAGATGTCGCTGTCAGTTAAATATGAACCAGAATTACTCCAAAATTCATTTTCTGTGTCATACATCTCTTTAATGTACGCTATGTAGTCCACTCTTCCTTTCAGCGAACGGACTGTCGCTTTTGCCTTGTCATAGGTGGCAACATTTATCGACATGCTCAAGGCAAAAAAAGCAAACGCGGAAAGTATTATTGAGAAAAAAAGCCTTAATGGTTTACTAAAAAATACCTGCAACCCCAACTTAAATGAAGATTTTAAAGATAATCCTTTCTTTTTTTCTTTGCGCCGTCTATCATGCGCTATTTGTAGCGCGGCGCCTTCGTTTTTGTGTTCAACGGGAAGTTCATGAAAATCTTCTTTACCCTCATCCGCGATGGATTTCATCGTTTCGGATTGTTCTCTCGGCAAAGAATTGTTGCATATTAAATTATGAGCTATTGCGGTTTCGCTGTCGGCAAATACTTTTCCATCTTTCAGTCCGATAATGCGGTCGGCGTATTCAGTCACGGCATGTTCGTCGTGCGATACAACAATCACAAGTCTTTCACTAGAAATTTTTTTCAGCAAAGCGTAAAGTTCATTGCCACTTTGGCTATCAAGCGCGCCCGTCGGTTCATCCGCAAGAATGATAGATGGATTCTTCACAAGCGCGCGGGCAATTGCGACGCGCTGTTTTTGTCCGCCCGATAGAGTGTTTATCTTGCGGTCGCCAAAACCGCTTAAATCGACATCCAAAAGTGCCTCTTCGATTTTTTCCGCGCTGCTGCCTTTTCCTTGAAGTTCCAAAGCAAGCGCGACATTTTCTGCGACATTAAGTTCTTCCAACAAATTATATTCCTGAAAAATAAATCCTATCTTGCGATTTCGGTAAGCGTCATAATCAGATTGCGTATAATTTTCAGAAGATTGTCCGTCAATGATTATCTCTCCGCTTTCGGGAGTGTCCAATGCACCTATCAAATTGAGCAGAGTGCTTTTTCCGCTCCCCGATCTGCCGTAAATAAAAACCATTCCGCTGTCGTCGAATTTCAAATCAATGCCCTTTAATGCCTCAACCACACCAGCTTTCGAAGAATATTTTTTTGTAATGTTCTTAACCTGTATCATTTGTTCCCCCAATTCTTAAACTTGTTAT
>DATESK010000141.1:0-4226 GCA_035270865.1 Clostridia bacterium
GAGCTGAAAGTGGGGGATATAGTAACCTACAAGGATGTTTCAACAGTCCTTGCGGGCAATAATATAACTCACCGCATTATCGGAATTTACCCGCAAGATAACGGAAAAATTTATTTTTTGACTCAAGGTGACAATGCAGCAGGCGCTGATAATCCAATTGATGACGAAATGATCGAATCCGTTATGATTAGAAAGCTTGAAGGTGTTTCGGCGATGTTAAATTTTTTGAAAAAACCGATAGGCTTTATTTGCATAATAGTTTTACCGCTGACAATTCTCTTAGTGCTTGTAATCGCATCATATTTCCGCGACCGCTTAAAGCTTGAAAAGGACCAAATAATGTTGAATGCAAAAGAAAACGATAAAAACGGAAATGAAAAAAATGCGGATTTAACTAAGAATGGGCAGGGTAAGGATTACACCGATGAGGATATAAGCAAACTTATTGAAGATTTGAAAAAAGATAAGGATAAGCACAAATAATATTTGCGCTCAACAAAAAGTTTGAAATGGCGTTTTGAGCCGTTAAAATTCATTTTAAGAGGTGTTTAGTGTAATTTGCGTAATCTTCCTTGGCCGACACTCAAAACCTTTAATATTGTAAATTATTGCGTATTTAGTAGAATCAAGTAATCGAAAATTAAAATGAACAATCGTTTAAGCACAAGGCAATTGAACGAATTAAAAGACCCTATATCGTTAAACACAAGGCTATTTGTCTAACACAAAGGAATTTGAAAATATAATCACTTGATTTGTAATTAAGCACAAAATGAATGTAGTGATAAATTTATTATAAACACAAAAAAGGTCTTGTTTGCACAAGACCTTTTAATTTTGTTAATTCCTATTAAAATATAAATTTCTAATACAATTTTTTTTAGAGTTACAAAACTATTTTCAATTCTTGAAACATAACCGAATTTAATTACTCGTTCTCTGTTGTTGTGTTTGTTGCGGCAGCATTTGCAAATCTTTCAGGAATTCCAACTAATTCGCCGTCCACAATTTTTATATTTTCTTCTTCTTCAACGCTTAGTGTAATGCCTAAATCAAGGGCATTGCGACGCAGATGGAGAATGGATAAAATTCTTTGATGCTCATCGTCATCTAGGCAATAGTGCCAAGTGGGTATGACCGCAAGTATGCTGCTTATTGCGGGAAGAACGGAAATAATGAAAAACAAAATCATCATAAACGAGCTGTATTCTCCAACCAATCTCGGATTTCCGCCCGCGCTGATATAGGCGTTCAACTCTTGAATACGACTGCCCGAAAAACCGACTATTGTGTACGCAATACCAGAAATAATCGTGGCAATTCCGCTTTGAAGTTTTGTGACAAAAGTTTGTCCAGAGAAGAATATTGCATCAGGGCGGCGATGATTCTTGTAATCTTCGTAGTCAACCGCTTTAGCAATCATTGTTGATTGCAGAACAGTTGTTATACCTCCCGTTGCACCGCTAATGAAAAACAAAACGAAGCACGCCAAAATCCAGCCTATATTTGTAAGACCGCTAGGTGAAATCAAGTATGCGACAAATATTAGAAAATAGGGGAACGCGCTGATTATGTTTGACCAGTTATAAAGTTTCTTTGTCGAATATTTTGCGATAAGTCTAGGCGTGAAGCCCATTGCGACAAATTGTCCGATAAACATTCCGCCGCCTAAAAGCACCATATATAAAAGAGTAAGCAAAGCGTTTTTGGAAGAAAAATAATATGTAATAAGCGGCATTGAGGCAAGCGCGATAAGCATTTTCAAACTGCCGAAAATTCCCGATAAAATTATCTGCCTAAAGGGCTTGTTTTTTATAGCTATTTTGAAGTTGTCGATAAGGGAGTACTTCTCTCCTTTTGAGGAGATTCTTTCTTTAATTTTGAAACCAAGTGGAATAAACATTGCCGCGCCGATTACGCTAAATAATATTGCGGTAAACAAGAATCCGTATTTTTCGCCAACAGCCGGATTCCCGCCACCTAAAGGAGTGTTCGTAATCATTTTCCCTATTGCAAATGCAAGCGGTTGCATACCTAAAAGAGGAATCGCGCCGCCTATACCTGCGCATATGCGGGCAAGTGATAAGAGTTTTGTTTTATCCTTTTCCGATTCCGTCATAAGTGAGGTTACGCCCCAAAGCGGAATGTCGCCGATTGTGTAAATCATTCCCCATAAAATGTAGGTTAGTGCCGCCCAAAAGACGATAACCCCATTTGAAACGATTCCCTCTCCATAGAAACCAAAATTTGTAAAGCACAAAATTGTGATTATCATGATAGGAATGGGAACAATCATAAGGTAGGGACGGCATTTCCCCCATCTTGACCTTGTTCTGTCAACGAGAGTACCCATCATTGGGTCATTGAAAGCATCCCAGACACGGGCTGCGGTCATAATAAGCGAAACGGTGATTGCCGGAACAAGTATAGTGAATTGCAGATAGTACGCTAGAGCTGCACCGATAATATTGTAAAAAACATTTTGTCCTGCTAAGCCTATTAAGTACCAATTTCGTTCGGGTTTAGTGTATGTTTTAAGAACTTTCCCGCTTTCGCTTGAGGCAAGCGTCACAGTTGAATTGTTTGTTGTCATCGCCATATCTTTAGTTCCTTTCATACTAAGCCTCCAATGTGGACATTAAATCAATGTAATCTGCCCAGTTGCGTGATGTGGCAATAATAGAAGATTTTGTGGATTTTAACGCGTTAAACATATCTTCGCTTTGCAAAATTATTGACATACCCTCTATCAAAAGATAGGTTTCTTGTTTGCCCGAAAATGTTACTTTTGATTTATCGTACCACTTGAAAACATCTACACCAAGAGAGGGGATGCTAGATGGATTGTTTGGCAACAAATTGACGGTTTTAAGTTCCGTACACCCTAGGAACGCATAGTCATCTATTTTTTCGACTTTTGAGGGAATTGTGATTGTTTGCAAAGAAACATTTTTGTAAAAAGCAAATCCGCTTATTATCTTTAGGTTTTCGGGTAGGGAAATTTGAGCAAGTTTTTTGCATCTTTCAAATGCTCTGCCACAAAGTTGCGTAACCTTGCTTCCCGCCTCAAAGTTAACAGAAACCAAATAATCGTTGGATTCGTCTTGACTGTTATCGTAGTTGAAAACTTCATTAAGTGTAACGCCGTCAGGTTGTGGCGCAAAAGCGGCTTCACCTATTTGCGTTAACTCGTAAGTAATCTCATCGTGGGTAACTGTCGCGGGTATGACCGCATTTGTTAACTCTTTGTTGATTAGCGTTGACAAAGATATCGTATGTTCGCCGTCTTGATTTATGGTATAGCCGTAATTTTCATCACTAAAGTCATAGATTTCATTCTCATTGCAAGCTGAAAATGCAGGTATAGTTATAAGAATTATCGCCGCTACACACAGAAAAAGCACAGATTTTCGCATAAGTTTCTCCAATATTGTAATGGAATTATTATAACAAAACGATTATCTAAAAGCAATAGTAAGTTTTTTTATATATCTCCCGCAATTTAACAGCGTGAGAAGTCCTAAATTTCAAATTTATTTATTGTAAAAAACTATTATGAAATTTTGCAACAATTCCGCTTAAACTCAACATATATACGACTATTTATCTAAATAGTATTTGTGAGAATAAATTGCCTTGCAAAGTTGATTTTTGTTTTGCGTTGTGATAAAATTAGCAGATAATAAAATTTATAGACTTCATAGGTAAAACACTTAGCACACGACAATGCCGCTAAGCGGAGGTAAAATGAAAAAGGTATTGATTGGAATGTTACTTATTATTCCAGTTTTGGTTATATTGATTGTAAGCGCGACAGCATCTATTGTGCAAGGAGCGCACATCGCCGTTGAAAGCGTTGTACTTTATATGCCTGACGAAAGTGGACACGGAATTGTTGAAGTTGAAGATACAATTTTGGCGTACATTTCAGATGTCGGAATTCAACTTGAAGCTATTGTTTATCCCACACGCGCGACAAACAAAACTATCAATTGGACAGTAGAAAATGAAACAATAAAGTTGGGCGCCAGCGTTTTAAGCGTTGACAACAACGGCAATGTTTCTTATCACGGACTAGGTTCTGCTGATGTTGTGGCAACTGCTGAGGGCAATATCAAGGCGCGTTGCCGCATACTCGTTACAAGCGCAGATGTTATGGGCATAGCGATTTCCGACAATATTCCTATGAATTTCGGAGTTGGCGACCGTCATCAAATGGAAGCGGC
>DATESK010000142.1:0-3026 GCA_035270865.1 Clostridia bacterium
ATATTATACCATGACTTTTTATATAAGTAAATATGTAATATTAAAGCACAAAGTAAGGTAGAGTATTTAATGTTCAATATAATTGCGCTTTAGAATTTGGAGTGATATAATTGCAAATAATATGCAGAAGATAGTGACAAAAAACAAATTTGTGATTGCTATTAAAAAGCGGTTCACCGCATCACGGCTTATTTTGTTAGGTTTTTTTAGCATAATTTTATTAGGCGCACTTCTTTTAATGTTGCCGCTCTCAAACGCAAGCGGTCAAATGCTAAACTTTACCGATGCGCTGTTTACCGCTACTTCCGCAACTTGCGTTACAGGGCTTACAGTTAAAATTATTGCCAGTGATTTCACAACTTTTGGACATATTATTATACTTGTGCTTATTCAAATCGGCGGACTCGGCGTGATGACAATCACATCCGCGCTTTATTTGCTTGTTGGAAAGCGGTTTACGCTCTACAACCGTATGACTTTGAAAAGCGACTTTGAACAGACTGACACTCAAAATTTTGCAAAGATAATACATTCCATATTGAAAATTGTTTTAATTGTCGAACTTTTCGGCGCAATTTTGCTTTCGATAGCGTTTTCAAAATACTATTCGGCAGGTACGGCGATTTGGTACGGCATATTCCACAGCATATCCGCATTCTGCAACGCAGGAATTGATATCGTCAGCGCAAACGGAACAAACTTCGCTGTCTTTAGTTCCGATCCGCTTGTACTCATCATAACGGGAGTTCTCATAATTTTTGGCGGACTTGGATTTATCGTTATCATTGATATATTGAAAAACCACAGCTTCAGAAAATTCCAACCGCAAACCAAAATTGTTCTTGTTATGTCATCAGTCTTGATACTTTTAGGTGTCGCAATCTTCCTTTCGGCAGAATGGAATAATACCTTGAGCAATATGAGCGTTTTTGATAAAATCGTCAATGGCTTTTTCCAATCGATTACCACAAGAACCGCAGGCTTTTCTTCCATATCAAATGCTAAACTCTCAAGCGTATCCATTACTACAACTTTGATTTTAATGTTTATCGGCGCAAGCCCTGGCTCTACTGGCGGCGGTCTTAAAACTTCCACTTTGTTTGTTCTTCTTGCTTCTATCATGCCTACAGTGAAAGGTAAACACGCTTTGGTATTTGATAAACATAAAATCAGCGCCATCACTATTAAAAAGGCGACTGCAATTTTGATGATGGCACTTGGCGTTCTCTTAATCAGCCTAATCGCTTTAAGCATTACAGAAAAGGGCGCGTACACGAACGAACAACTTCTGTTTGAACTAATAAGCGCGTACAACACCGTTGGTCTTTCATTGGATATAACAGCAAATTTATCCGTCTTAGGCAAGTATATTCTAGTATTAAATATGTTCCTAGGCCGTGTAGGTTCAATGACATTCTTTATTGCAATGGCGCAAAATAACAATTTGAGCAAAGAACCAAAAATAAAATATCCTGAAGTTAATATCAATCTGTAACAAAAACATCTTGAAATATATAAAACATAAATGTAACAAAATAATAATTTGATGCAAATATCAATTTGTAACAAAAAAGTATCTTAAGTTCTATAGTAATAAAATTTGTAATCTATGATAAATTTCATAGTGAGGTGAAAAATGGCAACGAATACTAAAAAGAAAAGAAAACAGTTCGCAGTTTTGGGACTTGGCAGATTTGGTTCTGAAATCGCAAAATCCTTGTTTTTTAACGGTTGCGAAGTCCTTGCAGTTGACGCTGATGAAGAGTCTACCGCCGCTGTCGTTGGCTACACAACCCATACCGCAGTGGCTGATGTGACGGACGAAGCCACTTTGCGCCAACTTGAAATAACCAGCTTTGACACGGTTATCGTTTCAATCGGCGACAATTTGCAGGCATCCATTATGTGCGCATTTCTTTGCAAAGACCTGGGATGTCCACATATCATAGCCAAGGCAAGAGATGAGAAACACGCAAAAATTTTGGAAAAAATCGGCGTGGACGAAGTCATTATTCCCGAAGCCGACAGCGCGAGAAAAACTGCTACAAAGCTAATAAACCCGAAAATTTCCGAACTTATGGAACTTGCAGACGGCTACAGCATTGCGGAATTTAAAATACCTGAAGAATGGTCGAATAAAACATTGTTTGACTTGAAACTTCCTTCAAAATATCAAGTTAACGTTCTAATAATCCTGAGTAAAAACAAAGAATTTACGATGCCTAGCGGCGATTCGGTTTTGGACAGCACCGATATGATTGTAGTCGGGGGAATGACTCAAGATATTAAACGGCTTGGCGATGCTATTAGCCGTTTGACAGAGTAACAACAAAATTGAAAAATCAACTTTGTTAAAAATTATTTAGACTATAAATCAAAATATTATAAAACCTGCATACACTATAAAAGTGAGCAGGTTTTTTTATTCTAAAGCAGTTGATTTCATTTTTGTTTGCGTGGTAATGTTCTGCGCTATTTTGGTTTTCATTCCTCTAAACAATCCTTTGTACATTTCAAATGAGTTTACTTTGGGAACACTTCTATTCAACCCAAAATCGAATTTGATTGCGATTGCAAACTATACTTTTAATGTGTTGATGTTTATCCCAATCGGCATATTTGCTTATCTGTGGTTCAACAAATTATTCTTATCATCTTACCAATGTATTTCAAATTTTACGGTAAATTCCGCTTCTTTTAAGGCGATACTTTTCTCTATTGCTTTAAGTTTAGCCTTTGAGCTTACCCAGCTTCTTTTGCCCTTTCGTGTTACCGACCTTGACGATCTCATATTGAACACTATTGGCGCAATGGTTGGAATAATAATCATTCAAGCAGTTGACTACATCATCAAATCAAGTCACACAGTCAAGAAGTGTTTAGTGTTTGCTTAGATGTTTGCTTAGGTGTTTGCTTTGCTTAGGTATTATATCTAGTTATTTAGTTTGAGTGATTATTATTCCAAACATTGCGCCGATAGTGTTCAATATGAGATCGTCAAGGTCAGTAACACGAAAGGGCAAAAG
>DATESK010000143.1:0-3746 GCA_035270865.1 Clostridia bacterium
GTGCATAATATTATGGCAATTTGAACTAAGCTAATTGATTTTTAACAACCTTTCTGTAAAGTTAGGTGAAACATTTGATTTTTAATAACCTATTTGATATAATGCAAACACCAAATATTGCTGATGTAGCTCAGTCGGTAGAGCGATTCACTCGTAATGAATAGGTCAAGGGTTCGATTCCCTTCTTCAGCTCCAAAAAAATAGACACGCAAGTGTCTATTTTTTTTATTAGAAATTCTAAATTAAATATCTTAAACAAATCTAATAAAATCTAAACAAATCAAAAACAATAATTGTTCTTAAACTAATTAAACAAATTTACAAAAAATCAAATAAATCTTAAACAAATGTTCATTAACTAATTTTCTTAAATTGAATTTTGCAAGTTATTATACAATATCTTTTGGGTTGACGGGGATTCCGCCATTACACCTTGATTTTTCCGCTGCCATAACAATTTGATGCGATGAAATCGTGTCCGAAATGAATGTTACATCTCGCATAAGTGTTTCGCTAAGTTTGCCGTTTAAGAGTTTGCAGAACGCAATAACGGTGCGGAAGTCGCCCTCAATATGTCCTGTTATTATGCTACCGCGATTAAGAGTGCGCCGTCTGCCACCAAAAATGTTCATCTTCAACTTTTTGTCGTACGCAATAAGCTCGCCCTTTGTGCCGACAATATGGCTTTCACGCATCATCGTATTAGAAAAGGCATTTAATGTATGCGTTGCGGTTGCTCCGTTTGCGAACTGCATTGCTACCACTTGATGGTCGCTAACATCATTTTGCGAGAAATAAACACATCTGCCGTAGTCGCCAATCTCTAGCGCATTTTTCACATCTTCTTTTGTGGATTTTGATTTTCCCGTTAGGGTTCTGCGCAAATACTTTATAAATTTTGCTTTCCAAAACGGATCGGTTAGGTAGAGATTGACTGCGTTGTAGGGACAGTTTGATACTTTGCAGTCTAAGCACCGCTCAGCTGCGCCCTCGGGTGCGTTGTCTTTTTTGAATATTGAAAGACCGCCGTAGGACGAAATACTAGTGCATTCACTTTCCATAAACCATTGAATCAAATCGAGGTCGTGGCAACATTTTGCCATAAGCGAGGGAGTGGATGAAATCGCGGATTTCCAGTTGCCTCGCACATAACTGTGAGCGAAGTGAAAATAGCCTACATTTTCCGTGTGGTTGATATTCACTATTTTGCCGATATCGCCGCTGCGAATTGTATTTTTTATCTTTTGATAGTAGTTTGAGTAGCGTAGCACATGGCATACGACTACATTCACATTGTGCGTTTTTGCCAAATCGCGGAGTTCAATACATTCCGCGAGATTGTCGGAAACGGGTTTTTCCATAAGGATTTGATAACCAAGCTCTATGGCGCGTTTTCCGATTTCATAGTGAGTTTTGTCCTGCGTGCAAATAAACACCGCATCCGAAATTCTGCCTTTTGCGAAAAAATCATCGGCGGACAAAAAACAGTTTTCTTTAGGAATTTTGTAGCGAGGTGCAATGTCGTCTAATGCTTGCTGTGAGATGTCGCACAGCGCAACAATTTTCACATTTTTGCAAAACAATTTGGTTATCAGCATATATTCCGTACCGCGATTTCCAAGTCCGATGACAGATATTGTTTTCATTTCCACCTCAAAGCATAATTTTTATTTGATTATAGAACTATTATAGCTTGTATCGAGTATTGTTTCAAGGTTAAAAATTAAATGTTGTAAACTTGATAAATTGCTAGAAAAATTTAATCTAAAAAATTTTGGAAAATTGCATAAAATAATTGACTTTTGGCAAAATAAGATTTAGACTGTTAGCAGTCGATGAATGAGAGTGCTAAAATTTATGAACGCAAATATATTATAAAGTTCTTGTTTAAGTCGAACTTTGTAAGTGCCAATGCACAATACTACGGCGAATGAAAAATAAAGGAGAGCTAAAATGACAAAAAAAGAATTGTCGGAAAGAAAACAAAAAATTCTTACCGCTTTGGTTGATGATTATATTTTGTCAGCTCAGCCTGTTTCGTCAAAAGACATTCAAACTAAGTATTTGCCTGATGTCAGCTCCGCAACGATAAGAAGCGAACTTGCCGCGCTTGAGGATATGGGATTTATTGAGCAACCGCATACCTCGTCTGGTCGTGTACCGCTTCCCGAAGCTTATAAGCACTATGTTGAAAAGGCGCTTGACAAAAGCAAACTTCAAGAAAAAGATATTGATTTTATCAAACAGCGTTTTAACAAGTCAATGGGCGATATACGGATTATTTCGGCAGAAGCCGCAAAAATTATAAGCGACACTACAAACTACACTTCGGTTTTTATCACTAAAAATCAAAACTCTGTGGCTATTACCGAAATCAAACTTGTGCCAATGTCCAACAAAAGAGCGGTTGTTATAGTCTTGACGGACTGCGGAATTCTTAATGACAAAAGCGTTCAACTTCCCGAAGACGCCACCATTGAAGGTGTTGAAACTGCGTCACGCATACTAAATAAAGTTTTTTCGGGCAAAAGCCTAACGGATATTGAAAGGTTCCCGTCCGAAATCGAAACCGAACTTAAAGGTTTAGAAACGATTTTCAACGATGTGCTTGCTGTGTTAAAAAATTATTGTGCGGAAAACGGACAGTCGGTGCATGTCGAGGGCGCGCTTAAAATTTTAGATTATCCGGAATATACCAACACGGTAGATGCAAAAAGATTTTTACAGGTGCTATCCGATGAAAAAAGTATTGCTGAACTCGTGTCAAACAATGCAAGCGATATAGAATATTCCATAAAAATAGGCAGGGATGCGGAGGGCGGAATTGATAACTGCGCAATGGTAACCGCTGAATATAAAATTAACGGGCAGGTGTTGGGGCAGGCAGGCGTTATAGGTCCTGAAAGAATGGACTACAAGCGGGTACTCAATGTTTTAGAGTGCGTAAGGCAATCGTTTGCTACGGTATTATATAAGGATAACGCGGAAGAAACAACTAAAGATAATGATTTTATAGTTAACGATATAAACAAGGAGAAGGACAATGGCAGAAAAAAGAAAGGAAAATCCGACAAAAACTGAAACAGTAAAAGCTGATAAATTGAATGAGAATAGTGATGGCATTGTAAAAGATGAGATGACGCAGGAAGAATATGTTGCTTTTCTTGAAGGGGAATTAGGAAAAAATATCGCGCTTGCCGATGAAAGCAAGGCATCTGCACAAAGACTAAGAGCGGATTTTGATAACTACAAAAAGCGTAACGCTCAAATTTCAACAGAGAGCAGACAGCTAGGAATTGAAACAGTATTAGAAGACCTACTCCCAATCTTAGACACGGCAGAGAGAGCGAAATCAATGATTACGGACAAATCTGCGCTTGAAGGCTTTTCGATGATGCAACAACATATAATTGATGTGTTTGAAAAGTTTGATGTAAAAGAAATCGAGGCTGAAGGCAAAGACTTTGACGCAAAATATATGAGCGCTGCACTTAGAGAAGAAAAACCCGAAATGGCAGGAAAAGTGATTGAAGTGCTGACAAAAGGTTATATGATTGGCGACAAGGTGCTAAGATACGCTTTTGTTAAGGTAGGATGTTAGAAAGAATTAAGATGTTGCACATAATAAGTTTAGCTTTAATTGAAAAAAAATACTAACTAACACGGAACATACAGGTAACAAAACTAGATAAAAAATAAAATTAAAAAACAAAAATTTTCATAAAGGAGGGATGAACACTTAAGTT
>DATESK010000144.1:0-4101 GCA_035270865.1 Clostridia bacterium
ACAGTAGAAATGTAGATTATATTGAAGTATTACGGTTTTGATAAAGTAAAGGCAAATTTGCAGTAATAAGTCAAAATACAAAAATTTATTGTACCATTGTTGGTGCAATTTTAATCTTGTGAGGATGAAATGATAAATTTAATTGATAAAAAAGTATATTACGCTAATGGCAAGTTGTTGACGCGTGATGAGGTGACGAAAAAGTTCACAGATTTTAACGACTTTGAAAATGCGGACAAAGGCACTATTGCGTACGGAATAATGTCAAAACACAACATTTCAACAAGCGATGACTTCTTGAATTTGAAGTTTGACTGCCTGACCTCTCACGATATTACCTATGTTGGTATTATACAGACCGCAAAGGGAAGCGGACTCAAAGAGTTTCCTATTCCCTATGTTATGACAAACTGCCACAACAGCCTTTGCGCTGTCGGCGGAACAATAAACGAAGACGACCATTTGTTCGGGTTAACCGGCGCGAAAAAATACGGCGGTATCTATGTGCCTGCAAATCTTGCCGTCATACATTCATATATGCGTGAAATGATGGCGGGTGGCGGAAAAATGATTTTAGGAAGCGACAGCCACACCCGTTACGGCGCACTTGGCACTATGGCGATAGGCGAGGGTGGCCCTGAGCTTGTCAAACAACTTCTTGGACGCACTTATGATTTGAAGCGTCCTGAAGTTATTGCCGTTCGCCTTAGCGGAAAAATAAGAAAAGGTGTCGGACCGCAGGATGTCGCGCTTGCAATAATTGGCAAGGTCTTTGCCTCGGGTTTTGTGAAAAACAAAGTGTTGGAATTTGTGGGAGATGGAATTGACGGTTTATCTGTTGAATTTAGAAACGGCATAGATGTTATGACAACCGAAACCGCGTGCTTAAGTTCCATCTGGCGCACCGATGAAAAAGTCAAAACCTACCTTAGCGAATACGGCAGAGAAAAGGATTTTGTCGAGTTATGCCCACGCGAATTTGCATGCTATGACGGTGGTATTGAAGTTGATTTATCAAAGGTTGAGCCAATGATTGCGCTTCCTTTCCATCCGTCCAATGTTTATAAACTTGCCGACCTTATTGCAAATCCTTTAGATATTTTGAAAAAAGAGGAAATGGAAGCACGGAAAATGCTTGACGAAAACACCAAATTTAGTCTTTCGGACAAGGTTCAAAACGGCAAAATTGTTGTTTCACAAGGTATAATCGCAGGCTGCGCGGGCGGAACTTATGATAATATCGTCAGCGCGGCAAATATATTACAAGGCAAAAATACAGGCAACGGCGCGTTTTCACTTTCGGTTTATGCAGGCTCGCAACCGACTTTACTTGAACTTATAAAGAACGGCACAGTTGCAAAGCTGTTGCAGTCGGGCGCAGTTATGAAACAATGTTTCTGCGGTCCTTGCTTTGGTGCAGGTGATGTTCCTGCCAATAACGGACTTTCCATTCGCCATACAACAAGAAACTTTATGAGCCGTGAGGGTTCTAAACCCTCAGAGCATCAAATTTCATCCGTTGCGCTTATGGATGCCCGTTCAATCGCGGCAACCTCCGCAAACGGCGGCGTTTTGACTTCAGCGCTTGATTTGGACTATGACGATAGTATTCCGTCTTTCCACTTTGACGAGACCGTCTACAAAGCTCGTGTTTATAATGGATTTAAGGCATCAAATGATAGTACGGATTTGCAATATGGACCAAACATTGCAGACTGGCCAGAGATTAAACCACTTGCAAACAATTTGGCAATGAAGATGGTTGCAGTCATAAATGATGCTGTTACCACCACCGATGAGCTTATTCCTTCTGGCGAAACTTCATCGTACCGCAGTAATCCGCTACGACTTGCCGAATTTACGCTTTCACGCAAAGTTCCCGAATATGTATCAAGGGCAAAGTCAGTAAAGGGTGATGCCGAGCAAATGTTAAGCGGAAATGAAATTGAAGAAGTGGAAGCAAAACTAGCTTTAGCTGGCGTTGACACCGCAGACCTAACTTACGGCAGTGTCATATTTGCCAAAAAGCCTGGAGACGGTTCTGCAAGAGAGCAAGCGGCAAGCTGCCAAAGAGTTTTGGGCGGAGTTTCAAACATTGCATACGAATACGCAACGAAACGCTACCGCTCAAATCTAATAAACTGGGGAATGTTACCTTTTTTGGCAGAAGGCGTTGAGTTTAAGCTTTTTGATATCGTGGTTATAAAAGATATTAGAGAAAAAGTTGCAAGCGGAGAAATGGAGTTTGAAGCTCAACTTATCCGCGGAGATAAAGTTAGGGAAATAACATTAAAAATGGATTCGCTTACAGATGACGAAAAACAAATTGTTTTGGCAGGATGTTTAATGAATTTCTATGCCCAAACGCTGTAAATGTAATTGAACAAGTCAAATTAATTTTTGATTTTAACTTTATTTGATTGAACTTTGATTTTATACGATTGAATAAAATTAGATAATGAATTAGTTCTAGGTGAGGATTTATATTTAATCAAAATACAAATTTTAAGCGACGGTTGTGCCTAATCTATCGTTGCAATTCAGGAGCAAATGATGAAAAAACTTATGCTGGGAAATGAAGCAATAGCTCGAGGCGCATATGAAGCGGGAGTGCGTGTTGTATCTGCATACCCCGGAACTCCAAGCACGGAAATAACCGAAGCGGTTGTAAAATATGACGGTGTCTATGCCGAATGGGCGCCAAACGAGAAAGTCGCCTACGAAGTAGCTGTTGGAGCAAGCATTGCAGGAGCGCGCGCTATGGTTTGTATGAAGCATGTGGGCGTCAATGTTGCCGCAGACCCTATGTTTACTTCCTCATATACGGGTGTGAACGGCGGTTTAGTTATGGTTGTCGCAGACGATCCCGGTATGCACTCATCACAAAATGAGCAGGACAGCCGTTTTTATGCAAGAAGCGCGCATTTGCCGATGATTGAGCCGTCAAATTCGCAGGAAGCAAAAGATTTTATAAAAAAGGCGTATGAATTATCCGAAGCCTATGACACACCTATTATGGTTCGCACCACAACGAGAATGGCGCATAGCCAAAGTTTTGTTACGGAAGAAGACAGAACCGATGTTCCACTTAAGCCCTATCAAAAGGATATTAAAAAGTATACAATGATGCCCGCATCAGCAATCGGCCGCCACTTAGCGGTTGAAGCAAGAGAGAACAAACTTGCGTTAGATGTTGAAAATTTTGATATAAACACCGTTGAATATGCCGATAAAAAGTTGGGTATTGTTTGCTCTGGCATTGTTTATCAATATGTCAAAGAAGCTTTGCCAAACGCTTCTGTTTTCAAGCTTGGTATGGTTTACCCTTTGCCGTTTGAAAAACTCAAAAAGTTTGCAAGCGAAGTTGAGGAACTAATTGTAATTGAAGAACTAGAGCCGTTTTTTGAAAATCAGTTAAAGGCGCACGGTATTAAATGTCGTGGCAAAGAATTGTTCTCAAAACAAGGCGAGATATTGGTTGCAACCATCAAGGAAAAGATTCTCGGTATTGCGCAAAACATTGAAAAAAATGATTTGCCTATCCGTCCGCCGGTTATGTGCGCTGGATGTCCCCACCGCGGAGTTTTTTATGTGCTTAGCAAGTTGAAACTTACTGTAACGGGAGATATAGGTTGCTACACTTTGGGCGCGCAAGCCCCGTTAAGTTCAGTTGATACTGTTCTTTGTATGGGCGCATCAATAGGTATGGCGCACGGCTTTGAAAAGGCAAAAGGAAAGGAAGGCGCAAGAAATGTTGTTGCAGTAATCGGTGACAGCACCTTTGTTCATAGCGGTATAACTGGACTTATAAATGCGGTTTACAATAACAGTAACTTGAAGTTGCTAATTTTGGACAATTCCACCACAGGAATGACAGGACATCAAGACCACCCTGCAACAGGAAAAACACTAGCAGGGGAAACCACAAAAAAACTTGATTTGATTGAACTTGTGAAATCGATTGGAGTTGACAGCGTAAATTTGATTGACGCATACGACATAGTAGGACTTGAGACACTACTGAAATCCGAACTTCAAAAGGACGGCGTATCGGTTATTGTTGCAAGGCGCGCGTGTGCGTTGCTTGACAGAAATTATCCG
>DATESK010000145.1:0-3603 GCA_035270865.1 Clostridia bacterium
CCTATTTAGTTTGTTATACTATAACTAAATATAGTATAAAATAAGTATAATTAAAATCCATTTATTTGACAAGCAAAGGATTTATGTTATCATAGTATGATAAGATATTAAGCAAAAATGTGTTAACAAATTTGGAGAAAAAATGTCAAACAGCATTTTAAGTATAAATAATGTTTCTAAGCGATATGCACAAAAATCAAACTACGCCATACAAAACATTTCCTTTGACATAAACGAAGGTGAAATCGTGGGTATTTTGGGACATAACGGCGCGGGCAAATCCACAACATTAAAGTGCATAACGGGTATGCTTCCCTTTGAGAGGGGCGAAATAAAGATATGCGGACATTCAATCAAGTCCGAGCCGCTTATAGCAAAGCAAAATTTTGGTTTCGTAAGCGACAACCACGCAGTTTTTGAGAGAATGACAGGCAGAGAATATCTCAATTTTTTGGCGGACATATATTCTGTTGAGCCAGCGTGTCGCGATGAAAAAATTGAAGAATTTCAGCAAATTTTCCACCTTGGCAATTCCTTGAATTATATTATAAGTTCCTATTCTCACGGTATGAAACAAAAAATTTGCCTGATGGGTTCAATTTTGCACCAGCCCAAACTTTGGATTTTAGATGAACCACTAACAGGACTTGACGCAAAAATTGCTCAAGCTCTCAAAAGCTATATAAAAACCTATCAGGAGCTAGGCAACACAATCATTTTTTCTACTCACAATCTTGATGTCATTGAAAAAGTCTGCACCCGCGCAATATTTATAATCAACGGTAAATTAACTCACGATATAATAATTGAAGACTACAAAAAAAACAACTCTATCCCTTTCGAGGAGTTTGCGCTCGAACATATAGGAGGCTAGATGAAAGGGCAGTTTTCTTCCCTGCTTAAAAAACAACTTCTTGAGGAATTTTCCTTTATTAGAAGAAAAAAGCAAGTGGATGTGCTTGGCATACTGCTGTCGCTGTTTCTTGCCGTTTTTTTTATCGGCTTTGTAGCTTATATATTTTCCAAATTCATACCCGTATATTCCTCAATAACCTACAATCATATTTTTGATCCGTCAGCCCGTCAATTTGAAATTTTAGCTGTAGTGTATTCGGCAGTTCTAATAACAGGAATTTTTTCTGCAGTAAGAAATATCAATTTAAGCATATTTGAAAGCGATGATGTAAAAATTTTGGTTTACCTGCCTGTAAAGCCGACATCTCTACTTTTGACAAAACTAATCGGCGTATATATGCGCTCATTATTTACAACAGTTTTGATTGTGTTGCCCGTAAACATTATTTTCGGCATAGTCAGCGATGCGCCGTTATACTATGGTGTTATGACGGTGGTTGTCTGCCTCATTCTTCCCCTGCTAAACATTTTTATAGCAACGATACTTTCCTTGCCGGCATACTACATCAAACGAATTTTGGGCGGAAAATATCTCCTTACTATGATTTTAATTGCGTTACTACTCGGTGTGATATTTTGGGGTTATTCGGGAATTTTGTCCTCCGTAAAATCATTGTTTGAGCAACGAGAAATAAGATTGTTCTTTAATAACGACACTATGACGGCAATAATAAATGCAACAAAATTCTTATATCCTGCAAATCTTGTCGCTAATATTTTGCTCAAGCGTGATATGCTCTTTTCTACATTTGTGCTTATAGGTATAATCGTTTTATCAAGTGCAATAGGCTTTTTAATTGTAAAATATTTGCTGTCGCGCGCAATGCAACAGCACTATCAACGGAGCGTAACGCGATTTGTCTATCACAAACGGCAAAGAAACAAACGGCATACAAATGTGTTTTTTGCTCTTGTCAACAAAGAATTTTTGAGCGTACTTCGTGTGCCAAGCTATGCTTTCCAATATTTTGTTATGGCGATAATTATGCCTCTTATGGTCTATTTCTCGCTGTCTCTGCTTATCTCTTTGGTGCAAAATCTTATGTTTATAGATTGTTCGTTTGAACTTTGCATTTTTGTTATAACTATATTTAGCGTTTTGACAAACACGTTTTGCGCAACCAACATAAGCCGCGACGGCAAGATGTTTTTCTACTCGAAAACTCTGCCTTATTCCCACCGTCAAATGGTGTTTTCAAAACTGTTTTTCTGCGGTGTGGTTTCGGTTATTTCTTTGCTCGCCTGCTCAATTATGATAGGCGCCCTTGATTATGTTTCAGCAGGAAAGGCGGTTTTCACATTCTTTGTAACGCTATGTTTATCATTTGCGCAGATTGCGTTTGCAACAAGAATGGATTTCAATCATCCTCATTTTTCCATCGAAGACGGTGGCGAAATAAAGGAAAGCAATTCTACAATCTCAACAATAATTGTTCTAGGGCTTATCTTTGCAGTAATAATAGGCGGATTGTCCCTGTTTTTATCTTTATTTATTAAATTAAAATATCCGGGATATTTAGGCAACCTAACGACATACCTTATCGTCGCATTTTGCGCCATAGTTATGTTAGGAAGCGGAATCGGCTATCTGTTGAAAGGTCTAGGCAAAAAGTATTATGAGGGAGAATATAACTAATGGCAGGCATAGTAAGCAATTTTTTTATATTTTCCTTAATGCTAAATTATGAGGAAACCGAACTCGTATGAAGAAGAAAATCGTTGCGCTTATGGCGGTAATTCCATTGATTTTACTTTTCACCGTATTTTCAGTCAGCGGTGCGGTTTCGCTTGCAATCAGTATTCCCGTGGCTTCTATCACTATTGAAAACAAAAAAGACGGCGTTTTAGTTTTAGACAATGCCAACTATGAGAGCAACTTCAAACTTTATATCCATGTCAATCCCCTCAAGGCGGCAAATAAAGGTTACACAAAAACTTTGGAATTATTGGACAATCCTGACGGCGATGCAAACGAAGTTATGACTATATTAGACGACGGCACAGTCAAACTTAAAGACAAAATCGGCAAAGTAAAAGTTACCTACACATCAAATGACGGAGGCTACACCGACAGCGTAATTTTGATTGCAACAAGCTCAAAGGTTATGAGCCTGTCTGCCACGGCAACGGCAATTAACGATATAGTCCCAATTGACACCGTGCAAAGCGGAACGGAATTTTTGCTTCGTGCTGAGGTCTATCCTCAAACCGCTGAAGATCAGGATGTGCTTTGGTCATCTTCTGATGAAAGTATAGTTTTCGTTAACAGCGTAACGGGAATTGCGACCGCCCTATTATCGGGCACGGCAATTCTAACTGCAACTTGCTATGATAGCGTAAAAGGGACTTTAACCGCATCCACCACCGTTACGGTCGAACAGTCCACCACGCTCTCGCAAATCACCGTGAACGGCAAAGATGAACATACTATTTTGTTTTTCGACCAATCAAAATCATTATCATTTTATCTTGAAATGCCCGAAGATTTTGTTTTGACCGCCACAAGCAATAATCCGTATGTTGGCACAGCAAATATAACAACCACCGAACTTGCAAACTTAACCACAACAAAAAGATTGAAAATGACGATAAATGTTGCGGGAGAAAGTGCGCCAAGTGTCGTTAACCTCACTTTCAAAAACAATCAAACAGATGCTGTTCCTTATAACTTGGCTTTGCAATTTACTG
>DATESK010000146.1:0-2165 GCA_035270865.1 Clostridia bacterium
CTTGCTCATAAAGGTCGAAACGGTTTTCATATTCGTAAACAATAATACCACGGTTGACGCGACTGCGATAAATTTTGGGGGCTTCGGGCGCGGAACGGCTCTTTTTGCCTTGATATTGTACAACCGACCTTGATTCCCTTAATTTAACGATGCGGGCTATACCAGAACGCAGAGTAAGTATTATTGATGCGATAATGGAAAGTCCTAAGCCAACAATGTAAAGGGAGGAATTTACGGATAAATCAAACAGCTCAACATCAAGTGTAAGCCAAATTATCCCGCCGTATAACAGATAAGCTAGTGGGATATAAAGCCCTAAGTAAACAATGAGTTTGAAAATGAGAGTTACAATCGCTTCCAGCGCTGATGTAATCGCTTTTATCGCCTGCGGAAGTGCAACTCCCAGAAGACAACCTGGTTTCACGGAAATATAATATCACACGCTTTTGTTGCTGTCAAATAGTGATACTTGACTTTTGCATAGGTGTGATATAATATTTGTATTACTTAAACAATAGGAGAACGCATGAAAATAACACCTAAATTGAATTCCATAAAAGTTAGCATTGACGGTGGCAAATTTGTGTTTTCGGCATCCACCAAATTTGCAAATAGTCAATTAGTGCGTGTAGGCGACGCAAAACACGAAAACGGCGAAGCTACAAAACTTGAAAGCGAAAAACCAGCGATTGAGAAAAACTTTTTGTCGGATTTGTTTTTAGACTTATCTCTTAAGACGGGCGAAAATAACGCGGTCTGCTTTGTTTTGGACGATACGAAAAAAGATGAAGAATACAAATTAAATATAGACAAAAAAATCGAAATTTCGGCTTCCTCACGCAACGGATTTTTGTGGGGCTTATCATCGCTTAAGCAAATGGTTTTTCAAAACCTAAAAGACGGAAGGGCGGAAATCCCTTTTTGCACCATTTGCGACAAGCCTAGATTTTCATACCGCGGATATATGTTGGATGTTTCCCGCCACTTTTTTGGAGTTGACACCTTAAAAAAACTGCTTAACGCAATGTGGTTGCTAAAACTTAATGTCTTCCATCTCCACCTTAGCGACAACCAAGGCTTTAGGCTTAAAATTGACAGTCTTCCAAAACTTCACGAGGTTGGAAGCATACGAAATCAAACTAGAGGGGACGGAAAAGAGGTCAAAGGCTACTATGCAAAAGAGGACATTGCGGAAATAGTGAGATATGCAGACGAGCGCGGAATTGAGGTAATCCCCGAAATTGATATGCCAGGGCATGTTGTTGCTATACTTGCGGCATATCCCGAACTATCTTGCTCTGGCGCGCCGATTGCGGTCGGCGAACACTTTGGAATTGTAAAGGAAACGCTTTGTGCGGGCAAGGAAAGCGTCTATGAATTTTTGTTCAAACTTTTGGATGAAGTTGCGGATATGTTCCCGTCAAAATATATTCATATAGGCGGAGATGAAGCTCCTAAGTTTCAATGGGAAGAGTGTGAAGATTGCAAAAACACCGCGAAACGAAACGGACTTCGCGATATGGAAGACTTGCAAGGATACTTCACTAACCGCATAATTGATCATTTGAAAACAATTGGAAAAACCGCGATAGTGTGGAATGAAAGTTTGAATTCGGGCATATTGGACAACGGCGCGGTGTGTCAATATTGGCAGGACGGAAAAATTCCAAGGCGTGTTTTTGCGGCAGCAGACAGGGGAAGAAAAACAATTATTTCCAAATTCTCGCCATACTATTTAGACTATCCGTACGGAATGTTTTCATTGCGAAAAACATACCTTTTCGAGCCTTTAATGGACGGTTTTTCTACCGCTGGCGTGCATAATATCTTAGGTGTGGAAAGTCCGCTTTGGACGGAATATGTAGATAGCGAAAACCGACTTTTTTATCAAACATTTCCACGGCTGATTGCGGTTGCCGAAAGTGGTTGGTCGGATAGCGGAAAAGACTTTGATGAATTCGCGGACAGAGTAAATTTTCTTAGCGGTTTACTGTCAAAAATAGGAATAAAAGGTGCGTCAATCAAGGAAAGTATGCCGAATTTTGTAAAGGGTTCACTCAAGGTTGTGAAGTTTTTCGCAAACGCTTTTGACAAAGAATTGATTAAATCTGCAATAAATGCAAAAAAAGCGAAAGAAACAAAGCGAACGGAATAATTATGCTATA
>DATESK010000147.1:0-2510 GCA_035270865.1 Clostridia bacterium
GCACTTTATATTATAATATAAATACGGACAATAATCAATAGAATTACTGAACAAACGCCGTGCAAATTTGCACGGCGTTAGCATTTAATATCTAAATTTGAGGATTTTAGGTATATTTAGTTAAATTTAGTTTTCTTCTACTTTATATCCTGATTTTTCCGTAAGACCGCGTTGCCGTTTGAAGTTTTCTTCATTTTTGGCAATATACCGCGTGAATAATTCTTCCGCATCCATTCCTGATTTAATGCACATCGATACAAAAAAATGCAGTATATCTACAAGTTCGTTGCGGACATTATCGGTGTTTATTTCTTTTTTGTTCTTCCACCACTTGAAATTGACTTCGTCAATAAGTTCGGCAAGTTCGCTAACCATAGCAAGAGTTTGGCGTTGAATCCACACATCTTCCGATATACCCTCAAGATGACGGTTATGTATCACATCTTCATCAAAATTTTGCTGCATTTTGAAAATAGTTGCAAGTTTGTCCACCGTTTTTTCTTCATTCATAACAATTTTATCATTAGTTTGATTTTCCATTTCCGCTCCTTTACTATTGTTTTCCTTCTTTAGCGCGCTCGTAGCTTTATTCTTTCATAAGTTTCAATATGTCAATATCGCTTTTCGTGCCGACATAGCTTGACGACACTTTTGAAAAATCAAATATTTCACGCGCAACGCTCAAAATGTCTTCAGCATTAAGTTTATCAATTTTTGCGATTTTTTCATCTATATCATAAAGTTTGCCCGCAAACAACACATTCCGTCCGTAAGCACGCATAATAGCAGTTGTACTTTCTTGTCCCAAAACAAGTCCCGTTTTCATTTGTTCCTTGCCCTTTTTTAGTTCATCATCGGTGATGCCGTTTTCAAGCAGTAATTCAATTTCAGACTTTATAGCTTTCACCGCTTTCTCTATGCTGGCGGGATTTGTTGAGGTGTATATAATCAACGAACCTTCTTTTTTGTAAAATGAGGGATAGGCATAAATAGTATAGCAAAGTCCAAGCTGTTCACGCACTTTTTGAAATAGTCTTGATGACATTTCTAAGCCGAACACCGTGCAAAGCAGTTGAACGGCAAGGTCGCGGTCATCCTCGTATTTAACGGACGGGAAAGCAAACGCTATATGCGATTGCTCAATTTTTTTTGTTTTTTTCGTTAAGTTGCTGTGGTATTTTGCAGGCGGAATTTCAATCAAACCGCATTTTGCGCCGTCAAACTTTTTGACAAAATATTTTTCCGCAATCGCCTTTGCATTATCAAAAGTAATATTGCCCGTTAAAACTACAACGGTGTTGTCGGCCGTATAGCTTTTGGCTTTGTACGAAAACAAATCTTCACGGCTAAGCGATAGTAAACTTTTCTTTGTGCCGAGAATTGAACGGGACAGAGCGTGTCCCTTAAAAAATGTTTCCGATAACCTTTCCATACAAACATCATCGGGAGTGTCTTCGCTTTCGGAAATTTCTTCAAGTATTACTCTGCGTTCACGCTCTAATTCATCTTCGGGAAAAGTGGAATTAAAATACAAATCAGATAAAATTTCTGCGCATTTTTCTATGTTTTTGTCAAGAGATACTGTGTAGTAACAAGTATTGTTTTTGGAAGTAAAGGCGTTTATCTTCGCTCCAATGCTGTCAATCTCGTTCACAATATCAAATGCAGTCCGCGATTTTGTACCCTTAAATGTCATATGCTCAATGAAGTGGGAAACGCCGTTATTACCTGCGTTTTCGTTTATACTGCCAACGCCCACATATACGCCTAAAGCAATAGAGCGCACCGCTTTGTTTTCCACATAAGCTAATTTTAGCCCGTTTTCAAATTCAAATAAATTTTCCATTTTTATAGTATATCACCAAACTAATTATTCGTAAACACTAATTGCTAACTCCAAAATCAAGTAATTAAGTTATGTGCATTTTGCCGCCTAATATATCATATTTTATTGTATGAAACATTCCAAATCCCAAATCATTTTAACCAACATAGCTATATTTATGGTGCTGGCTCTGCTTTTTGTAACCACCTTATATACAGGCACTGCAATGACCTTTGTCGAACAAAACACGGCAATTTACAGCGGAAACCGCAACGGCAATGCAGTTTGTTTTATGCTTAATGTATACGGAGGCACGGAATTTATCGAACCTATAATGGAAACCTTCAAAAGCTATGGTTTTACAACTACTTTTTTTGTCGGCGGAGTATGGGCGGAAAAGAATATGGATTTAGTTAAAAAAATGTCCAATGAAGGTTTTGAAATCGCAAATCACGGCTATCTTCACCGTGATGCGGACAAGCTGTCACTATCCCGCAACCGCGAAGAAATCGTTATAACCGAAAAACTTATTGAGGCAATCACGGGAAAATCGACAGTAAAACTTTTTGCACCGCCGTCTGGCGCGATAGGCTCAAATATGTTTAGCGTTTGTAAAGAACTAGAATATTCCGTTATTATGTGGACACGCGATACAATAGATTGGCGCGACCACAATAGAGAGCTA
>DATESK010000148.1:0-5350 GCA_035270865.1 Clostridia bacterium
GAATATGCTGAAAAATACATAGATATGCTTAGCAAAACAAGCGCGAAAGTGTTCTTAACCACCTTTGTTACGGCTGTGGAAAAGACGGATTTCGGATTTTCTATTTCGGTTGTGAGTAGCAACGGAGTTGGAAAAATCGACACGAAAACAATCGTACTTGCCACGGGTTGCCGCGAAAGAACCGCGAAACAAGTGTTCATTCAAGGCACAAGACCCTCAGGAGTTTTTACGGCGGGAGTCGCGCAGAATTTTGTCAATATAATGGGCAAGCTGCCCACCAAAAAATGCGTGATTTTGGGGAGTGGGGATATAGGACTTATTATGGCTCGCCGTCTAACGCTTGAAGGCGCGGAGGTTGAGGGTGTCTACGAGGTCAAACCGACACCTAGCGGACTGACACGAAACATACACCAATGTCTATACGATTTTAATATTCCTCTTCATTTATCAACAACAGTAACCCGAGTTTTTGGGGAAGACAGATTGACAGGGGTGGAAGTCGCAGAAGTTGACGAGAGAATGAAAGTTAAAAAAGGCACGGAACGAGTGATTGAGTGCGATGCGTTGATACTTTCCGTTGGACTTATTCCCGAAAACGAAATAGCGGAAACATTAGGTATTAAAATCAATCCTTGCACAAAAGGCGCGGAGTGCGACCAGTCATATATGACAAGCCTTGATGGCATTTTCTCTGCGGGTAACGGACTCAATGTTTTTGACCTTGTGGACTATGTGTCGGAGAGCGCGGAGAGCGCAGGCGCAAACGCCGCAATCTATGCAAGTAGGGAAAGAGAATATATCCAAATTAAAAAAGAGAAAGGAATATTATCTTTTATTCCAACGCAGATTGATTTGAAATCAAATCTTGACAAAATTGTGCTTTTCTTTAGAGCCGACAGAGATTTAGACAAGGCGAAACTAAAACTTAGTGTGGACGGCAAAGTTTTGTTTGAGAAGAAATTTAGCTATCTCAGGCCGCCCGAAATGCAAAGATTAGAGCTAGATTTGCACGCTGCAGAGTTAAATAAAAACTCAAAATTGTCGATTACATTGGAGGATAAATGGAACTAATTTGCATTGTATGCCCCAAAAGCTGTCATATTACAGTAGACGGAGACAAAGTGAGCGGAAACGGCTGTAAGCGCGGCGAAGCGTTTGCTAAAGAGGAAGCGGTTGCACCAAAGCGTTCGGTTACAACAACTGTTGCAACGGCATTTCCCGATTTTCCCGTTCTGCCCGTAAAGACGGACGGGGATATTCCAAAAGGGAAAATAGGCGCGCTTATGGATTTTGTGCGCAAAATTTATGTCAGAGATAAACTGAAATGTGGAGATATTATCGAAAAAGATATTTTAAGTCTGGGCGTCAATCTTGTTGCGACCGAAAGTGTTATTACAAAGCAATAGGTAAATAATTATTCAAAAGGATATTTTAGGTCTGGGCGTCAACCTTGTTGCGATGAAAGTGTTATCACAAAGAAGTAAGGGAATAATACCGATAGTTTAATCTTGTATCAATCTTGTTGCGACAGAATTTTTACAAAAAAGTAGGAGGGATTATGCAGAACGAACCTTTAGTTTTATCGTTCGACTTTGGAACTCAAAGCGTCAGGGCAATATTATTCAATCAAAAGGGTGATACAATCAACAAAGTAAAGATTGAGTTTGTTCCGTATTTTTCACTAAATTCAGGGTGGGCGGAGCAACAGCCCGAAACCTACTGGGACAATTTTTGCGCTGCTTCAAAGAAATTAAAAGAGCTTGAGCCTGAGCGTTGGAATGATATAAAAGCAGTTGTCGTAACTACAATTCGAGATACTTGCGTTTGTGTGGATGAAAGCGGTAAAGTTCTTCGTCCTATTATTGTATGGTTAGACCAAAGAGAAATTAAAAGTATAGGAAACAGAATTCCAAGCTCAAAAAAAGCTATACTCAAAATGGTAAATATGTATGATTCCGCCGTGGTTCAAAGCCGTGTTTCTGCGTGCAACTGGATACACGATAACGAACCCGAAGTATTTTCCAAAATTTACAAGTTTTTGATGCTTTCGGGGTTTATCACATTCAAATTGACAGATAAAATGGTTGATTCGTCATCTGCGCAATGCGGACACATTCCGTTTGACTACAAAAAAAAGGAATGGCAAAGTGATAATGCATTGACTTCCTGCCTGTTTGATGTCAAGCGCAAGCATATGCCCGACTTGATGTCTTCGGGAGATACGCTGGGCTATATTACAGAGGCTGCGAGTAAGGAAACTGGAATACCGCAAGGTTTGTCGCTTATCGCAACGGGTTCGGATAAGGGTTGTGAGACACTAGGTGCGGGCGTGGTTGACAACAGCGGTGCATCGTTAAGTTTTGGTACGACAGCAACCGTGCAGTTTTCTACTGACAAATATATTGAACCTCAACCTTTTGCGCCTGCATATCCTGCAGTAATAAAAAGTAAGTTCAATCCCGAAATCGAAATATACCGTGGTTATTGGATGCTCACTTGGTTCAAAAAAGAATTTGCGGAAAAGGAAAGTAAACAGGCGTTAAAACTTGGCGTGTCGGCGGAAGAACTTTTGAACAAACGCTTGCGTGAGATTTCTCCCGGCTGTGAAGGCTTAATTTTGCAACCGTATTGGTCGCCAGGTCTTAAAACGCCGACGGCAAGGGGAGCGATACTCGGCTTTTCTGATGTTCACACTAGAGTGCATATTTACCGCGCGATTATAGAGGGCATAGGATTTGGACTCTATGACGGTTTGAAAAACTTAGAAAAGCGAACGGGTAACAAAATTGAGCGGCTTATGGTATCGGGCGGAGGCTCGCAGTCGGATGAAATTTGTCAAATAACGGCAGATTTGTTCGGTATACCTGTCCAAAAAGTGCAAACCTATGAAACTTCCGCGCTTGGCGCGGCAATAACCGCATTCGCATCGATTGGAGTGTATACAAGTCTTGAAAATGCCGTCAGGGGAATGGTGCGGGTTAGCAAAGAATACCTGCCCGATATGAAAACGCACGAGATTTATGAAGATATTTATCAAAATGTTTACCGCAAGATTTATCCGTCTAACCGCAAATTGTACGATGAAATAGCAAAAATTCTCAGCAAAAATTATAGCAAATAGTAAGAGCGTAAAGCTCAACAGGAGGAAATATGTCGACTAAACCATATAAGGGATTTGAACCGAAGTGGTTCTTGAAAAAACCGACCGAGGGCAGCTACCGTTCTATAATGAAATGGGGCGATCCCGAAAAGAACAAGATACCAAAAGAAGGTCTTTACAAGATTATGAAGAAGTTGTTCAACCTAACCGATGACGATTTCAAGGAAGGTGTGGATTTAGGAGAAGAAATTGTCAATATCAAAGTTGCACCGAAATTAGACAAAGCCGCCCTTGACGCCTTGACAAAGATAGTAGGCGCAGAGAATGCCACAACGGATGAATTTAAGCGCGCGCAAGTTTGTTACGGAAAGACGATGATTGATATTTTGCGCCTAAGAAAGGGCATTCTTGACAATCTTCCCGATTTAGTGCTTTATCCTGCAACTACCGAACAAATTGAAAAAATTGTCGAATTTTGCAATAAGTCAAAAATCTATGTTTATGTCCGCGCCGGCGGTTCTTCAGTTACGCGAGGAAGCGAATGTATGAAATCACCCAATGTGATTTTGGATATCAGCAAGAACTACAATAAAGTTGTAAAATTCAATGAGGAAAATCAAACAATAACTGTTCAATCGGGCATATCAGGCCCTGACCTTGAAAGATTGTTAAATAATGCAGAGCAGGAATTTGGCGCAAAAATGAAATATACTTGCGGACATTTTCCGCAGTCCTTTGAATACTCTTGTGTTGGCGGTTGGGTTGTAACACGCGGTGCGGGGCAGAATTCTACTTATTACGGCAAGATTGAGGACATAGTTTTAGGCGAGGAATATATTACGCCGATAGGTAAGATTAAAACAGACGGCTATCCTAGAAAGGCGACAGGTCCCGACATCGACCAAATTATGATGGGAAGTGAAGGCGCATACGGAATTTTGACAGAGGTTACACTCAAAGTTTTCAAATTGTCCGAAAATCATAGAAAATTTTCCTATATGTTCAAGAGTTGGGAAGACGGAAGAAATGCTATGCGTGAGATAATGCAAGGTGAATTTGGTTATCCTTCCGTGCTCAGGCTGTCCGATCCCGAAGAAACCGATTTAATGATGTATATGTATAATATTGCGGACGGACCTCTCGACACATTGCTTAAAGCCAAAGGTATGAAAGCGGACGGACGATGCCTGCTTTTAGGTTTTACTGACGGCGAAGCTGGACTGCAGAAAAATATTACAAAAAACATTAGTCGGATTGCAAAAAAGTACGGCGCGTTGTACCTAACGGGATATGTTACCACAAGTTGGGAACACGGCAGATTTGAAGACCCTTATATGCGCGACAACTTGCAGGATTTTGGAATTATCATTGATACTTTGGAATGTTCCGTAAATTGGGACAATATGGCGTATGTGCACGAATATGTGCGCAAATTTGTCAAGTCCAGACCGAATACAATTTGCACCACACACATTTCGCATAGTTATCCGCAAGGGGCAAATCTTTATTTTATTTTCATCATAAAAGAAGACAACCTCGATGAATTCAAGACTTTCCATGCGGGAATTTTGGATGCCATTGAAAAGTCGGGTGCGGCGGTAAGTCATCATCACGGAATAGGAAAGTTGTTTGCTCCGTATTTTGCCAAATCTGCAGGCGAAGCCAAAATGGAAGTTTTGAGAACGCTAAAGAAACACTTTGACCCAAATGGCATTATGAATGCGGGCGGAACGCTTTACCTTGATGAGTGATAAGTTTGATTTTGTAAAATGACTATTTTATTTTGAAAATTAAATCAAAGCAGGGATAGTTTGGAATAGCAGTAAAAATTTAGGCAAATAATTTGATGCTAAGAAATAACTGATTTTTGAAAAAGAAAGGACTGTTACAAAGATATAGTAGGGAATTCTCTCTTATTATTGTTTCAGCCCTTTTTATTTGCAAATTTTGTCGAATTTGACTGTTCTGTTTTCGCTTTAGTTGCCGTCATATTGTTGGTTCAATATATCATTTGATATTTGATAATTAAAAAGCCGACGCATTGCATCGGCTTAAATCTAAATTGAAATTTTTGCAAAAAGCATTATAACTTTCATAAAAAAATATCAAAGTAGCAGTGAAAATTTTATTTGGTTTTAGTGAAAAAACTAGACTGTTTCTTCTTTTAGAGCCTTATCAAAGGCTTCAAAGACTTTCTCGCGTATAGCTTCTCTCGTGTTGGTGTTGATAGGATGTGCAATATCCTTGAAT